>JAJFKQ010000023.1 GCA_021773155.1 Woeseiaceae bacterium
CCAGCGCTTTGTTTGCCTCGCGGTCAATTTTCGATGCGGACGCTGCCAGCACTGCGCTCGCAAACAACATTGCGATAAGCATGCCTGCCGTGCGAGCTATGTTTCTATTTACGTTCATTGTCTTGATCCTTTGGCCTTCCGTCCTTCGACCAGAAAAATATTCAGTAATTCACTTAGAGTATCACGCAAGAGGCTGGCCTTCGCCGAATCAAAAGCAACCGTCCGTTCATACATGTACGCGCGTTGCGCGATCTCGAGTTGCAGCGCATGTATGCCGTTCTCAGGATCACCATAGTGACGCGTGATGTAGCCGCCCTTGAAGCGGCCATTGACAGCTGTGCTATGGCTGCTCGCGGTGGCAACAGCGGCGACAGCCTCTTCAATGGACTTTTCACAGCTCGCACCGCTATTACTGCCGAGGTTTAGTTCCGGCAATTCACCATCGAACAGGCGCGGAACAACACTCGGGATCGAGTGAGCATCCCACAGTAATGCGAAACCGTGTTTCGCTCGCAGGGCATCGAGTGTGTCGCGAAGACGTGCATGATACGGGCGCCAATATTTTTCAATACGATGCGCTTTCTCACTATCGTCTACACCGCCGGAACGGTATATCGAGTCGCCGGTGAATGTTTGCAGTGGGCACAGCCCCGTAGCAACCTGCCCCGGATATAACTCAGCATCGTCCGCCGAGCGGTTCAAATCAACGACATAACGAGAGTAGTTCGCGACGAGAACATTCGCACCCATGTTCGCGGCAAACTCATACAGCTTCGCGACGTGCCAATCCGTGTCCGGTATCGAGCGCCCAACATCGCTCATGCGAGCCCGCACATCCTCAGGAAGATCGCGACCATCGTGTGGCACGCTTATGAGTAGCGGCGATTCGCCAGACTGAAATTGAAATACGGAACTCATGTAGCCAGGCTGGGCAGCACCGATGATGCGTATTTACAGTAGATGCCGCTGTCGACAATCGTCGCTACCTGGCGGATATCCGAAGACAATGACCGGTCTTCTTCGTAGCTTGGCGAAATCTCACGCAACTCGGCGATGACCTCCTCGATAAGCGGCGAACTTTTTCCCGGACGGTGAAACTCAATACCCTGCGCCGCGGCCAGCAGTTCGATCGCGATAATGTCAGCGACGTTGTCGATCATTGTATGCAGTCGGCGCGCGGCAAACGTCGCCATGCTGACGTGATCTTCCTGATTCGCCGAGGTCGGCAAACTGTCAACGCTGGCCGGGTGCGCGTGCGACTTGTTCTCGGATGCCAGAGCGGCAGCCGTTACTTGCGCCATCATAAATCCGCTATTCAAGCCGCCTTGTTTCACCAGAAAGGCCGGTAGTCCGCTCATATGCGAATCGATCAGCAAGGCGATACGGCGCTCTGACAGCGCACCAATCTCGGCGATCGCCAGTGCAAGATAATCGGCGGCGAGTGCTACCGGCTCAGCGTGAAAGTTTCCGCCTGAAAGAACCGTCTTTGTATCCGTGAAGATCAACGGATTATCGGTAACCGCATTGGCTTCAGTTTCCAGTACGGTACACACGTGCCTGAGCACGTCGAGGCACGCGCCAACGACCTGTGGCTGACAGCGAATGGAATACGGGTCCTGAACGTGATCGCATCCTTCATGCGATGCACGAATTTCACTGTCATGCATGAGATCACGCAATACACCCGCAACGGCGATCTGCCCACCATGTCCACGTACATTCTGTATACGTTTATCGAAAGGCGTGTCACTACCTTTGATCGCATCGGAGGACATTGCACCAGCCATCATCACTGCGGCCAGCAGATTCTCGGTTCGAAACACTGCCGCTAACGCCAGTGCCGTCGATACTTGTGTGCCGTTGAGTAATGCCAGTCCTTCTTTCGGCGCCAGTTTGATTGGCTTGATTCCGGCATCGGCGAGCGCCTCTGCTGCCGGCAACACTTTACCGTTGACTCGCACTTCACCCTCGCCGATCAGCGCCCCGGCCATATGCGCGAGTGGTGCCAGATCGCCCGATGCACCGACAGAACCCCGTGACGGAATGCGTGGATAGATATTGTGATTGATCATCTTGCACAGCGTTTCGACGAGCTCGACCCGCACGCCCGAAAACCCCCGGGCCAGCGCAATCACTTTCATGAGCATCGTGAGTCGCACAATGTCATCACCAAGATCTTCACCAACACCGACCGCGTGCGACCGAACAAGATTGGCCTGCAAGTGCGCGAGTTCATCGTCACTGATACGCACAGACGCCAATTGCCCAAACCCGGTGTTAACGCCATAGACCTGTTCGCCACTGGCAACGACTTCAACAATCAATTCGTTCGACTCAGCGATGCGCCGTTTCGCGTTATCGCCCAGCGACACTGTTAGCGGCTGCTGCCATGCCGGACGAAGTACGTCGAGGGCAATCAGCTGGTTGTCGATCGTCAGATTCACTTTGAGTCTCCACCACCAATCATCGGGAGATTCAGTCCGAATTCACGCGCGCAATCAATGGCATCCTCGTACCCCGCATCCGCGTGTCGCATCACACCAGTTGCCGGGTCGTTCCACAGCACTCTTTCTATTCGCTTGTCTGCCGCGGCCGTGCCATCGCAAACAATAACCAGCCCGGCATGCTGTGCGTAACCCATGCCAACCCCGCCACCGTGATGAAACGAGACCCATGTTGCGCCACTTGCCGTACTGAGTAACGCATTTAGCAATGGCCAATCGGATACAGCGTCACTACCGTCCTTCATGTTTTCTGTCTCACGATTCGGGCTTGCAACTGAACCACTGTCGAGATGATCCCGACCAATAACCACCGGGGCTTTCAATTCGCCATTGCGTACCATCTCGTTGAACGCGAGTCCGAGGCGATCCCGCTGTCCGAGCCCGACCCAGCAAATACGAGCTGGCAAGCCCTGAAACTGGATACGTTCACGAGCTGCATCCAGCCAGTTGTGCAGACGTTCGTCGTCGGGAATCAGCTCCTTAACTTTCGCGTCGGTCTTGTAGATGTCTTCCGGATCGCCGGACAACGCAGCCCAACGGAACGGACCAACTCCGCGACAAAAAAGTGGTCGCACGTAGGCTGGAACGAAGCCCGGAAAGTCGAAAGCATTCTTGACGCCGTCGTCGAACGCCACCTGACGAATATTGTTGCCGTAGTCAAACGTTGGGATTCCCTGCTTCTGGAATTCCAGCATCGCCTTCACGTGTATCGACATCGACTTGGTTGATGCGGCGACAACGGCATCAGGATCACTTTCCCGCTGCTCGTACCACTGCTCGACCGTCCAGCCGATCGGCAGGTAACCGTTCGCAGGATCGTGCGCCGAGGTTTGGTCCGTAACAGCGTCAGGCTTGATGCCCTGCTTTACCATCTCCGGCAAGATCTCTCCCGCATTTCCCAGCAAACCAACCGACACGGCCTTTTTGTCACAAACTGCCTGCTCAATGATCTGCATGGCTTCCGGCAGCGACTCGGCGCGCACGTCCAGATAGCCCGTTTTCAGGCGCATTTCGATGCGGTCCGACTGGCATTCAATCACCAGCATCGATGCACCGGCCATTGTGGCTGCCAGTGGTTGCGCGCCGCCCATGCCGCCAAGACCGGAAGTCAGAATCCAGCGCCCGGCAAGATCACCGTCATAGTGCTGCCGACCCATTTCCACGAAGGTCTCATAGGTGCCCTGCACGATGCCCTGGCTGCCGATATAGATCCACGATCCGGCAGTCATCTGGCCAAACATCATCAAACCTTTCTTATCGAGCTCCCGGAAGTGCTCCCAGTTTGCCCATGCCGGCACAAGATTCGAATTCGCTATTAGCACGCGTGGTGCATCCTCGTGCGTGCGAAATACACCAACGGGTTTGCCCGACTGCACGAGCAGTGTCTCGTCGGCTTCAAGGTCCCGGAGTGATGCAACGATTGCATCGAAGCACTCCCAATTTCGAGCCGCTTTACCAATGCCGCCATAAATGATGAGATCCTCTGGTCGCTCCGCGACGTCCGGATCGAGGTTATTCATCAGCATTCTCAAGGGTGCCTCGGTGAGCCAGCTTTTTGCGGTCAGCTCTGTGCCTGTTGGCGCTTTGATAATTCTCTTCATCGACGCAAGTTCTCCAGTTGAACGACGTCGGCTGACGCAGTTCGCGATGTTCCGGGCGGGGTGTAATGCCCTGTGAGTTCGTAGCGACTGCCCGGGTGGTGCAGTCGTGAAAAAGTAACCGGTCGTCCTGCCGACCAGGTGCGGCGAGTAATGACCAGTGACGGTTCGTCATCGAGCATGTCAAGGTGCTGGCGTATGGCCAGATTTGGCATGCTGGCCCGCACTGTCTGTTCGGCTTCCTGCAAAGGGGCAATCCCCGTCAGGTACGCGCTTGGTGTCTGTACTTCAAAATCCTGTTTTAGACAGTCCGGTGCAAAATTTGCGAGTACGTACCGATCCTCGACCTGGATTGGTATCAGGTTTTCGCTGTGTATGAGCAGCAAATGGAATACGTCGGTGCCCTGCTCCACATGCAATGCTTTGGCGATCTCTCCTCGAGTGTGCTGCAAAGACTGGCGTAACATACGACTGCTGTGTTTATGCCCGCGATGCGCAATTTCATCGGCAATATTCTGCACTTCCAGAAGATCTGAGCGCGAGCGGAAATCCGAAACAAACGTACCCTTTCCGGCGACACGTTCGACGTATCCCTCATCGTTCAGTTCACGTAACGCACGATTGGCCGTCATGCGAGATACGCTCTTCGACTCGACCAGTTCGTTCTCCGATGGGACCCGGTCTGTGGGCTGCAGCTCGCCTGTCGCGATCTGCTCGATAATAAAGTCCTTGAGTTGCTGATAACGTGGTTTGGCTACGGTCATTTTGCGGCACCCAAATCAGCAATCGCCGCGGAATAGGCTTCGCGTGCCATGTCGCGCTGCACATGCGTGGCATCGACGACTTGCCACTCACCATTAACCATGACGCGTTCGACCGGCAATGGATATCCCGAAAAGACCAGCGCATCGAGCCGTGATTCGTCGCCATGGCCTGCGAGCATCGGATCATCGTCGCAAAGAACAACAAAATCGGCGGCTGAACCAGCCTTGATTCCAGCACTTTCCTGACCGCTGGCGGCAGTGCCGCCTTCGAGCGCTCGCAAGAACAGTTCGCTACCGACATGGCTGTCACGCAATGACACGACGTTGCGCGTGTTTGTCGCGAGGCGCTGGCCGTATTCCAACCACCGCAATTCCTCGAACGGGTTGATCGACACGTGACTGTCCGACCCAATCGCGATTCGACCACCGTGAGTGAGGAAATCGTTCAATGGAAACAGCCCGTCACCGAGGTTTGCCTCCGTGCTTGGGCAGAGCGCCGCCACTGCACCGGATCGGGCCATTGCTGCAACTTCGTCGGCATCCATGTGTGTGGCATGCACGAGACACCAGTTACCGGATACGTCAAAGTTTTCCAGAAGCCAGCGTACCGGGCGCCGTCCATAGGCAGCCATACATTGATCCACCTCCCGCTGCTGTTCAGCGATGTGCAGGTGCATCGGTACGAATGCGTCGTTCGCCACCCTGGCGATTTCCTGCAATGACTCGCGACTAACTGCGCGCAAGCTATGCACACCTAAACCGACGTTGACGGCGGCACTGCTGGTCGCAGCAGCACGTTCACGGTGTGCCATGAAGTCCGGAAGGGAGAGTGCAAAGCTACGCTGATGAGGTAAGGGCTCCGGGTCATCGAAACCGGCACGCTCATAGTGCACGGGGATATAGGTCAGTCGAATTCCACTATCGGCAGCCGCAGTAGAGATCGCAGCGAACATTGTATCAACGGCATCCAGATTCTTTGGGTCGCGATGCAGATAATGAAACTCAGCGACCGATGTGTAACCACTGGAAAGCATCTCACAGTACACCTGGCGGGCGATGGCAGTCAGAGTGTCTGCATCGACTCGACCGGCCAGTTCATACATACGTTCGCGCCAGCTCCAGAAATTATCGTGCCCCGCTGGAGAACGCTGTTCGGTATGTCCGGCCAGCGCACGCTGGAAAGCGTGGCTATGCGCGTTACACAGCCCTGGAATAATGTAGCCAACCGCTTCGTCACCGGGCGCTGCGGATGCGTCCGCCTCAATATGCGAAACCAGCCCATCAGACACCTCAAGCCGGACGTCTGTCGCCCAGCCGGAAGGCAATAATGCTTTCTTGGCAAATACCGTGGTCATGACGCTCCTGCTTAAGTTGTATATACAGGCTAGACCATGCTAATTTCGGTTGCAACTGCCGGAGAGCCAAATCGGGACTATCGAATGTCGGACTGGGACTTGTTGCTGACAGATGCTCGTATCGCGACGATGCGAGACGACGAGCCG
>JAJFKQ010000221.1 GCA_021773155.1 Woeseiaceae bacterium
GCCGGTCCCAGGTCAGCCGCCAGCGGAGAACATGTGCGAGCGTTGCCGCCTTATCGAGCAGCTTCACTCTGCGGCGATGCAGCTCGTGTCCTGCAGCACATGTCGTGACTCATCACGCTGGTCTATGAGAATGCAGTCATCGCCGTTGATGACCAGGCGAAACTGATACGGCATCTCCATGGTTCTTCCCTGCGCCGGTGAACCATCCATACTTCTCGGCATAGCACGCTCAATAATTAACAAACTACTGTTCGTTAACGCATCATCGGCAAGTGTCACATTGGTATTCAACGCAGCATTGACCGTTTGTTGCAATGCTGCACGGCTTTCATCGCTTGGGTCTGTAATTCGCGCCGGCTTATCGTTGCCCATTGCAACAGTCTGGCAGCCAACAACTCCAAACGTTGCAACGAACATCCACAGTAATGACCTCATCGTCTTACTCCTCATGGCAGCATGATGCGGTTGGTATGCCACGGTGATTTCGGTGTCAAGACTTCGGTAGCTCGCGGTGCCTCAGCTGCGAAGCTCGCACCGCCCGGCGCCGATCCGGTAGCAGCGGTACAGGCCTGCCCGTCGCGATACGCAAGCGTCATTGCCAGGCGGCCTTCCGTTGGATCGCCCAACTGCCTGGTGAAATCATCCGCAATGGAACAACCCGGAAGTACGGTGGGCCCTGCGGCGCCCGGCGTATTTCTCGGCGAAAAGCCGTCAGTGTAATCACCGAAGTCCAACGCGTTAACGCCTCTGAACTGAATCGTAAAATACGTCGTGCCGCAATTATCCGTGGGATAAAACCCGTAAGGCTTGCCACACGTTGTCGATCCGATTTGAATAACCTCCACACCGACACCGCGGAGGCCGTTCATGACGGCCTCACTCGCAGAGCACGTTCCGCCTCCGGTTATAACGTAGACACGTGGCAAGTCCAGAGTCGGTAGCGCCTGACCTGGCACGGCATTAAACGGGGCGCCGAGCGTTACATTATAGAAAGGTGTTGGTGTCAGCGCCTGACCAGTGACCGGGTTGGTGGCAGGGTGTTTATCGTTGAATTGCATTTCTTCGAAGGTTTGCCCTGCCGTCGGTGCGTCGCCCGCAATCATGTAGGCAAGCTCACTGGCGATCGCCAAGAAACCACCGCCGTTGTAACGCATGTCGATCACCAGGTCGTCGATGCCCTGATTGTTATTGTTACTTTTCAATAGATTCACAGCGTCGATGAGCGATTGCTCGGCAGTCGCAATGTGATCGTTGAAGACCATGTAGCCTATTTCACCAGTTGGCGTACTAAAGACCTGCGTATTCTGAACAGGTTCGGAAACAATATTGGCCGCCGTCAAAGTCACATCACGACTGTTTGCCGCTCCAAGATCCAGCATCGTAAATGTATGTTGCGCACCATCGGTCGGGAATAAGGCTGCATTTAGTGCATCAACTCCGGCCTGCGTGTTGACGTCGATATCAAAGCCATCGACTGCCAGCACAATTGCGCCTCGCGCCAGCGGCTGCGCAATATTCGTGGCCGGTGAGTTTGGTTCTGTATAAGCGATGCGAACGTCGCGCGGCACGGTCGATGACAGGAAGGCCCACTGAATGCCGTATCCGGCGCTCACACCGGACTGCGATAGCTGGAACCACTCTTCCGAATCATAGGTAAAGTGAAATTTATCTTTTGGCTGTCCCGACGGTGTGGTTCCCGTTGTTACTAAAAGGTCAAAATACTCCAGCACATCGGTGAAAAGCGACGGATCCTGATCGGTAATTTCGCTGTACCAAAGATAGGTATCGTTACTGTACGACCGCAAGAAATTATTCTCATCCGTGGTCGTTCCCTGCACGTCGGAATACGCCTGACCCGTCGCAGGATTTATGCCGGCGCGAGGCACCTGGCATTGTGCGAAGAACGTGTTGGCGTCGAGAAAAACGCCCGGCTGAAATCCTCCAGGATTGGTCGGCGGTGTCGGACCGGCCAATCCACCGCCACTTCCACCGCCACAGGCTGCGAGCGACAGGGTCACGAATAGTCCGATGGTTCTGTAGATGTTGATCACTTCTCGATCTCACTTATTACCCAATAAACGACCGCCCATTCTACCCCAAAATCCGCAGTTCATCGCGGTCGCTTCCTATGGTCATATTTGCGACTGCCATCACCAACAAGCCTGCCAGCATCAGCGTGAGGCTTCGCCAGAACGCAGTCAATCAGTGGTTTTCCCGCATTACGGATCGCTTCCTTTTTTGATAACAATGTTGTGGTGACGTATCGGGCGTATTGGATCAGGAGGTATGAAATGAGAGCGAAATACGCAATGGCATTGTTGCTGGCAAGCCTGCTTGCGCTAAGTGCGTGCGATGAGGAAGCCCGGATGGATTCACAGGGTTTCAGACTGCCTGACGGCGACGCCCAGGCCGGTCTCGAAACGTTTCTCTACATGCAGTGTAATCAATGTCACACGATTGAAGGCATGCAACTGCCAGTGATTCCCGGAAAGGAACCACCGTACGTCGAGCTGGGTGGCAAGGTCACAAAGGTCAAGACCTACGGCGAGTTGCTCACAGCGATCATCTATCCATCGCATGAACTGGCTGATGGCTATGCG
>JAJFKQ010000222.1 GCA_021773155.1 Woeseiaceae bacterium
TCATGAATATTCGTTCCATTCCTTACATCTTGTTCGCAGGCCTCATGAGCATGAGCTTCATGTGCAGTGTCGCGATTCAAACCGGTCACGCCGACGTGCCGATTGCCGCCTCCGCAGATCTTATACAGCCGCTCGGCAAAGGCGATAGAGCACCTCGTTTTGTCGTGGAAACGGTCGATGGCGAAGCGTTTGACTTCGACCCGCAAAATCTCGAACGCCCGGTTGTATTATTGACCTTCCGCGGCGGCTGGTGTCCTTTCTGCAATATGTATCTATCTGAAATGCGCCACACGATTCCGGAGATCAGGGAACTCGGTGTGGACGTACTGTTCCTGAGTGGCGATCGTTCCGAATTGTTGTACGAGAGCCTGAAGCAGGAGACGCAGGACGACATTGCGGGTCTTGACTACACAATCTTGTCTGACGCTGACGCACAGGCAGCGATGGCGCTCGGTATTGCGTTCAGAGCATCGCAACGAACCATTAACGGACGCAGGAACAAGCATCAGGACATCGACGGCTCATCAATGCTGCAGCACGGTGTACTGCCAGTGCCGGCGGTTTTCGCCATCGACAAGCAGGGTGAAATTCAGTTCGCCTACACCAACGCCAACTACAAAGTTCGGCTCCCGGCGGACGAGCTCCTGGCCGCTGCCCACGAGATTGCTGCTGCAGATTAGGCCTCGCTAATGATAGTCTTCGTGCACTAACTTTGGTGCACGGAGAACCTGATGGTTACTGCGATCGTTCTAATCAAAGCCGAGACCAGCCGGATCCCGGATCTTGCCAATCAAATAGCTGAGACGCCCGGCGTTTCGGAAGTATTTTCAGTCGCCGGTCGTTACGATCTTGTTGCGATTGTCCGCGTCTCCAAAAACGAAGATCTCGCTGATGTCATCAGCGACAAGATGCGACATCTGAATGGCATCGTCGAAACAGAGACGATGATCGCGTTCAGAGCTTATTCAAAACAGGAACTGGAAGCCGGCTTCGAGCTTGGGCTGGACTAGCAAGAGGGCAGTATCGTGGGACTCAAAAATACATCTATAGAATACGGATCGCTGGCTAAAGCGCTGCACTGGCTGGTCGCAATTGGTTTGTTCGCCATTATCTTCCTGGGTCTTGAGCAGGAGGGCATGGAGAGCGGTGATGAGAGGTCCAGAATCCGTTTTATTCATGCATCTATCGCTGCGATAACATTCATGCTGATGATGATCAGGATTATTTGGCGCTTCATGAACGAAGTGCCCGCCAAACCTGATGGTATGCCGGCGTGGCAACGCATGATTTCATCGGTAGTCCACTGGGGTTTGTATATCACCGTATTCGTCCAGGTCTTCGCTGGCGCGATGGTGGTTGGCACGGGTGGCAAGGGGGTTCCGGTGTTTGGCTTCTTTACCATACCCGTCCCGGTTACAGAGAATCACGACGCGCATGAGTGGTGGGAAGAGGTGCATGAGTTCGCATGGAAGCCGCTCGCGGCTCTGATCATCGTGCATATTCTGGGTGCGCTCTATAACCACTTCATCGTAAAGAACGATGTCGTTCGGCGCATGACGGTTGGTGTGAAGTAAATCATGTCCGATGCATTTATCTGCGATGCTGTTCGCACACCGATTGGACGCTACGGTGGGGCTCTGTCATCTGTTCGTACGGATGACCTCGGCGCAATTCCGATTGCTGCCTTATTGCAGCGCAATGCGACCCTTAATTCTGAGGCAATAGACGACGTCGTCTACGGTTGCGCCAACCAGGCGGGGGAAGACAATAGGAATGTCGCCCGCATGTCGGCCTTGCTGGCAGGACTGCCCGTTTCTGTGCCCGCCGTCACGGTCAATCGGCTGTGTGGTTCGGGCATGAATGCGATTGGCAATGTCGCTGACGGCATCAAGGCAGGCGGCGTTCAGATCGCGATTGCCGGCGGTGTTGAATCTATGTCTCGTGCGCCGTTCGTGATGGCCAAGCAGTCGGCCGCCTTTGGTCGAAATACCGAACTTTACGATACAACTTTGGGTTGGCGATTCGTCAACAAGAAGCTGGAAGAGCAGTACGGGGTTGAATCCATGGCTGAGACTGCGGAAAACGTTGCTGTTGAGTTCGAAGTATCTCGGGAAGATCAGGATGCCTTGGCCCTGCGCAGCCAGCTACGAGCGGAGGCAGCTGCCAAAGCGGGCTTGTTCAACGACGAAATTATTTCCGTTTCCGTTCCACAACGGCGTGGTGACCCGGCTATCGTCGATTCTGATGAGCATCCCCGTGCCGGTTCGACGCTGGAAGGTCTTGCCAAGTTGCGTCCCTTCGTTCGCAAAGACGGATCGATAACGGCAGGCAATGCATCCGGCATCAATGATGGTGCTTGCGCGGTGTTGGTCGCGAATGAAGCGGCGACGGTAGAGCACGGTCTTGAGCCCCTTGCGCGGATTGTCGGCTGGGCTGTTGCCGGTGTCGAGCCGCGGATCATGGGGATAGGACCGGCGCCGGCGTCGGAAAAGGTCTTGCAGTTATGTGGACTGACTATCGATCAGATGGATGTGATCGAACTCAATGAGGCTTTCGCGGCACAGGGGCTGGCGACGTTACGACGACTTGGTGTGGCCGATGATGCCGAACATGTGAACCCTAACGGTGGTGCGATTGCACTTGGCCACCCGCTCGGAATGTCGGGCGCGAGGCTCGTGACGACGGCGGCGTATCAGTTGCGACGCAGTGCAGGGCGTTATGCACTGTGCACCATGTGCATCGGGGTCGGGCAGGGCGTTGCCATGATCATCGAACGTGTTTGATGAAAACCGAAGCGCCTAGCTACGAGACGCAGGGGCTTCGGGAGTTTGCCGAAGTGTTGCGTGGCCGGCGCACAATAGAACTTTTTCTGCAGACTGAAGTGCCGCGATCGTTGCTAAATGAGGCCATCGAGGTTGCGACCTGGGCGCCGAACCACCACCTGACGGAGCCCTGGCACTTCTATGTGCTTGGGGACGAGACCATAGAACGCTGCCTCGATCTGGGTAGAGATATCGTCACAGAAAAAAGTGGTGAGAA
>JAJFKQ010000223.1 GCA_021773155.1 Woeseiaceae bacterium
AGATGGCTCGCACAGCGGACAATTAGAGAGCCAGAATCTTTGTCGTAGCCTGCTCGAGTGATGCCCCGACGCATATAAGTCCTTCGTCGTGGCCACCCATCACGGCGATACCATCTGATCCAAACGCCGACTCCCGGTAGAGACGTCCAAACTCCTCTGCCATTTCCGGTGTACCGTAAGTGACGGCGCTATCTGTCGTTGGCAGCACATGCAGGTATTGATCCCACAGCGATTTGCTATGCACATGAACGATGGCATTGATTGACGGGGCGAGTTCATAAATCGCAGCATGTGTCATCGCCTCCGACGATGCCTGTGCCGGGCCGGCACAAAACACTTCATTGCGGTTAATCTTGAAGGCCGTTACCAGGGAATAATGTTCGGTTGTTGTACGCTCGATGTGGCCGGTTTGAGTGCCTGTGATCAAGAACTGGCCGGGCTCCCCGCTGCGTGTACTTAAATTACCGAAGCCGATGTCGAGCTCGTCGTAATGACCAACAAGTCCGGCGGCGAAAAGCGGCCTGCGCCATTTTTCCAGCAGACGTGCAGCTGCAGGATCTGGCGCCGGGCCCGGTGACCAATGGCTCTGGTACTTGATGTAGCCTTCATCAAGCGTCATTTCGCACGCCTCTCCGGAAACAGGTTGAGGAGACCTTGCTCGCTGGCAGCGCATATACCGCGCTCGGTGATCAGTCCCGTTATGAGTCGAGCCGGTGTCACGTCAAATGCATAATTGCTGACAGGAGTATCAGATGCGGTCGTACGGACGTGGATTCTATCGCTATTACTGACACCGTAAACGTCAGTGACCTCAGCAGGGTCCCGTTCTTCGATCGGAATTTCCGTCAGCCCATCCCGGATTTCCCAGTCGATGGTCGTGGAAGGCAGTGCGATATAAAACGGGATGTCATTGTCGTGTGCGGCGAGCGCCTTCAGGTAGGTACCGATCTTGTTGGCGACATCTCCACAACGCGTCGTGCGGTCGGTGCCCGTTATGACGAGGTCGACCATTCCATGCTGCATGAGGTGCCCGCCGGCATTGTCGACAATCAACGTGTGCGGAACGCCGTTGGCCGCTAACTCCCAGGCAGTGAGCTGCGAGCCCTGATTTCGTGGGCGAGTTTCGTCGACCCAGACATGAACATGGATTCCTTGTTGCCGGGCAAAGTAGATTGGTGCTGTCGCAGTACCCCAGTTGATTGTTGCGAGTGATCCCGCGTTGCAGTGCGTGAGGATATTGACCGGAGCACCATTCTTACTCGCTGCGATTTCTTCAATCAGGCGCAGGCCATGCCTGCCAATTCCGCGACTGATTTCGATATCTTCGTTACAGATGTTCTCGGCTTCACAGCGAGTCAACACCTGCAAATCGTTACTGTCAGATGTGTCATCGACTGTCGCGAGAACACGTTCGACGGCCCAACGCAGATTTACCGCGGTTGGTCGTGATTTCAACAGAGCGTCAGCGGCTGTGCGTATTTCCGATGCGGGGTTCTTCGTATCCAGCGCAGCGAGATATAGGCTCCACGCCGCTGTGGCACCGATCAAGGGCGCGCCGCGCACATACATATCCTTAATCGCGGCGACACCGTCCTGCCAGCTCTTGAGATCGTGTATCTGGTAGTTGTGCGGCAGCATGCGCTGATCGATGATCTGTACTACAGACGCATCGTCCGGGCATAGCCAGATTGTGCGAAAATTCTCGGCATTGATCGGGTCCATGATTCCGCGCTTAGCCCTCCAGTCCGGCAGCAAGGCGCGCAGAGCGCAGGGTGTTTGCCATGAGCATTGTGATAGTCATTGGACCAACGCCACCTGGAACCGGAGTTACGGCACCGGCAACAGTGGAAACATCGTCAAAATCGACGTCGCCTGTCAGTCCCATCTTCATTTCGCCGTCAATTATCTTCTCAACACGATTGATGCCAACGTCGATGATGACAGCACCGGGTTTGACCCAGTCGGCTTTAACCATATTCGGGCGACCGACAGCTGCGATAATGATGTCCGCACCGGCAACGACCTTCGGCAAGTCTTTTGTGCGGCTGTGTGTGATGGTCACTGTTGCGTTAACCTGCAGCAGCAATGCCGCCATCGGTTTGCCAACGATATTGGAACGGCCGATAATAACCGCGTTCTTGCCGGACAGATCGCGACCGAGTTCGTCTTCGATCATGAGCATGCAGCCTGCAGGTGTGCAGGGCACGAAAGCATCCGCTGTATGGCCGGCAGTCAACTTACCAATGTTCACAAAATGAAATCCGTCGACATCTTTTGACGGTGCCACCGCCTGCGTAATGGATTGCTCGTCCAGATGATCGGGTAGTGGCAGCTGCACCAGGATGCCGTGAATAGCACCGTCGTTGTTAAGCTCATCGATAAGTTGCAGCACATCTGCCTGTGACACATCTTCTGCGAGCGTATGCTGCACCGAATTGAAACCGCAGGCCTCCGCAGTTCGCTTCTTGTTGCGTACGTAAACCTGGCTTGCCGGATCTTCGCCGATGATGATAACCGCGAGTCCTGGCTTGATGCCGTATTCATCCAGCAACGCTGCCGTATCCCTGGTGATCGACTCAGCGAGTTCCGCTGCCTTGGCTTTGCCATCAATTCGTTTTGCAACCGCCATTATTCCAAATTCCTTAGCAAGTCTTAATAAGCCGGCGACGACCGGCGGACGCATGGTAACGCTGTGCGGAGCAGGTTTCTACCGCTGTTCTTCGCGTTCATGTCGTTGCATCAGACCGCAGGTCGCCAGCATCCCTGCGAGTTTTGCAGCGTCATGTGCTCGCCGTATCGTGATTCAGGCTAAAATACAGCTCTCAAGCAATTTTCTGGAAGACAGTGAAAGCATTTTTCCGCAATCTCCGTGGGGTAGCCTTCTTCGGCGGCTTCACGATTAACACGATTATTTGGTTTATACCGATACTGTTGCTGGCAGTTGTGAAGTTGGTGCTGCCGATCCCGGTCTTGCGGCGCGGCATCACGCGCGTTCTCATGGCAATGGGGGAAAATTGGGTTAGCGCGAACTGGTTGATGATGAGGTATGCCGGATCCGTCAGTCTGGAGAGTAGTGGCCTGGAGGGGTTGCGGCGCGATGGATGGTATCTCGTCATTTCCAATCACCAAACGTGGGTCGACATACTTGTCTTACAGGCGGTATTTAATCGTCGCATCCCATTCCTCAAATTTTTCATTAAGCAGCAGCTCATCTGGTTTCCGTTGCTGGGCATTGCCTGGTGGGCGATGGATATGCCGTTCATGAAGCGACATTCGCCGTCTTACCTGGCGAAGAATCCGCACATGAAAGGCAAAGACCTCGAAAGGACGCGTCGGGCGTGCCGGAAGTTTCGCGATACGCCGACCTCGGTTATTAACTTTATCGAAGGAACACGATTTTCGGAGGATAAGCGTGTGGCCCGCAAGTCTCCTTACAGGCATCTCCTGCAACCGCGTGCGGGAGGACTCGCCGTTGCCCTGTCTTCAATGGGTGAACTGTTCGAGAGTATTGTGGATGTCACGATGGTTTATCCGGATGGTGCAACGAGTTTTTGGGATATGTGCTGTGGTCACTACGTAAACGTTGTTGTCAAAGTTCGCGAGCGGGAACTTGAAGACTGGCTGGTCGAGGGAAGCTATGAAACCGATCGCGAGTTCCGAAAGAAGGTGCACTCATGGTTAGGTCAAATCTGGACCGAAAAAGATGAGATACTCGATGAAACGAGGGAACCCCATGGCAGATAGCCGACAGTACGACACCGTTGCATTCGATGTTCGCGATAACACGACCATGTTGTTCTTTGCGAAAACGACGGAGGAAGGCGATATCTCCGACTACCTGCTGCTAATGCGCACCGTCGACGAAGAGTTCGACGAGTCCATTTATATAGAGATCAATGAGCAGCAGTTCGGCGGACACAATCTTATTCGCGAGGCCGCATTAACGGGCAACGTATTGACCCTGAGGCTATACGAGCCGGCCAAAGAGCTTGATGGCACCTCCGACATCGTTCTGACCTGGACAGATACGACAGAGAATCTCGACAGCATCGAAGCGGGCGCGTTTCGAGTATTCGGTGACACCCTGGTTGGCGGCAACGCCTGACCACTCTGTTGCAACTGCGGCATTGAAGATGGCGATCACCGAGTACAGCGTCTATATCGTGCGTTGTGCCGATGGCACTTACTACACCGGAATAGCTGCAGACGTAGGTCGGCGCATGGTTGAGCACGAAAGCAGTCCTCGCGGAGCCAAATACCTTAAAGGTCGTGGGCCGCTGCGACTGCTGTACTCAGAGCTGGTCGGCGATCGATCAAGAGCATCGCGGCTCGAATACCGGATAAAGAAACTCGATCGCAGCGACAAACAAGCGCTAATTGATGGCCGAATCGCGTTGCAGAGTCTGTTAGCGGGTCAGGACTCAGAGGCGGGTTGAGAGAAGATCGCAATGGGCTTGCCGAACTCTGGCATGAACAGCGACGTGTCACTGTCCCAGCGGTGCTGGAATTCAACCAGCCATTGCGCCGTTGTTTCAAAGTTATCGATAAATTTCGGTGGTAATACCACCTCCCCGAATGGCTTCGTAAAGTCGTCAAAATGAACGGGATAAACACTGTGGCTGCCGGTGGTCGTCACGGTGTGTTGCCAGTACAATTCGGCGTAGTCCCGCCCCAGTGATTCCAGCCGCCCGACACCCAGGAAGACGACATCTGCAGCGATATCCTGCAGGTCGTATTTTCTGTAGGCGGCGCTACCTTGTACCAGCGCCGTGCCCTGTGGATGTTCGATGATGATGGTGTAGCTACCACCCATGCGCCAGGCCGATATCGGCTGCGGCATTGTCAGTGGGTCTTCAATGATCCCGTCGAACGGTACGGAACCTCGCCAGCCAACAGGTGCATGTCCGATTGGCCGCAGAGTGACACGAAAGTCACCGAATTCGAAACTGGCAGTAGCCTCAACAACGGCAATCTGATCCTCCGGAACGCCAGCACCACGCGCCACCTGCGCGGTAGATTGGGAACCCAGTATCGAGGCACTGGATCGATTGGCGATAGCACCGACATCCATCGCATGATCGAAATGACTGTGCACTGGAATAATCGCGGCGAGACGACGCATACGAAATTCGTTCAATGCGTAATTGATTTGCGCAGCGTCGTTTTCGACAGGGCGACGCAATACGATTTCAGCAAGCGATGGGCGGGAGAAAAAGCCGTCAATAAGAATTTGCGTTTCACCATCGTCAAACAACAGTGTCGTGACGCCTAGCCAGGTCACAGTAACAGCACCGGAATTTGCAGCTGATGCGGGTGCCGGTGTGGGCCAATCTATGGCATCAAGACTGGGCCGCTCGCGCCACAGCAGGACGATAGCAAAACTCACCAGCAACAGAGTGAGAGTGAAGGCCAGGGCGGCACGCTTGGCGTACTTGACCCACATTACTATTGACCTACAGCTATTCTCGCCAGGTGACCTGTCAGCGGGGCCAGATAATTACCGAGCGCATAGCCGAGCAAGGCCAGCAGAATAGAGGCTGGCACAAGACTAGGGCGATGATGTGCGGCAACGATTGGTGCCGATGCGGCGGCGCCGATGTTTGCAGCTGATGCGATCGCTACGCTGTGTACGTCAACGCGGAATATCCAGGCGCCGGCGAGCATGAACAGGCCGTGGATGAATATCCAGATAAATGCTCCGAGCACAAAAGCAGGCGCGTCAGCCAGACCAGCCACTTCGGCTCTTGCACCCATGCCGGCGACGAAAATGTAAACCAGCGCGGTTCCAATAGCGGTTGAATTGGGCAGCTCCGAAACCTTTGTCGTCGAAAGCAACAGGGCGATGGTTGTGACGAGCAGTATGCGTGTTGTCGTCTCGGAGAAAATACCCGCGATTCCCGGCGTCGTCTCTGCGATCCACGTTGCGATCACAGGTGCAAGACCATGGCCGATTGCGGCTACACCAAATACCACGGCAGCAAGATACAGGTACTGCTGCATAGTCGGTGCATGGTCATCTTCAACATGCATTTCGGCGGCTGCATCCATCGCTTCGAGTCGTTCCGCCGGCACGCGCGCCCATTTGTTAAATTTGTCGGCAAAGTCACGGGACATCAACAGCAGTGGTAGCCAGACAATATAAATAACGTTGTCAGCGACGACTGCCAGCCCCAGTTGCGCTTCGGATGCACCCAGCATTTCTTTCGTCGCGAGCATATTCGCTGTGCCCCCGATCCAGCTACCGGCAAGGGCACCGAAGCCCTTCCAGGAATCTTCGGGTAACCAGCCGTGCACTACCACGTAAGCAACGACGCCGCCCACGACGACGCCCGCCGTGCCCATGAGCATCACGAGCACGCCCTTACCCATTACTTTCACGACCGCAGGCACGTTGACCTTGATCAACATCAATACGATGAATACGGGCAGGACGAACTGGCTAAGTCCGGAATAGATAATCGACTTATTGGAAATGACGACATGTCCGGCAACGGTCAGGTTGCTGAGAAAAACCGGCGTCGCGTAGATAAACAGTAACGGCGGCACATAATTGAACAGCTTGGCCTGGGATACTTGCGCCAGTAGAAAGAAAAATGCTGCAACTATGCAGAGAACGGCAAGTACGCCTGCCGGTGATGAAATCAGAACCTGAGTGGTTTCCATTCGTGATGCCTCAGCCTTGTTATTTCGGCTGAGTATAAGTCATCGACGGCGCCGCCGCGTGTGAAGCTT
>JAJFKQ010000224.1 GCA_021773155.1 Woeseiaceae bacterium
TGCCGGATATCACGATGCAGCAAGTCGAGCACTTCTTTGAGCACTACAAAGATCTGGAGCCTGGCAAATGGGTCCGTATCGGCGACTGGCATGGCACAGAAAAAGCCAAAGAACTTGTTGTCGAGTCAATCGAGCGCGCGATGCGCCATAAATCATAAGGAATCGAAGAACGCTTCCTGGCGATTTCGTTCTGCGGTGTTCGGCAGTCGGCCATGTGCGGCGCCGAAGTTGTCATCCACATGGCGTAGTTTTGTCATTCCCGGGATAGCCACTGTCGCTGCCGGATGGCCACACGCGTACTTGAGCAGAAACTGCGCCCAGCTTGCACAGCCGAAGTCTTTCGCCCAATCCGGCAGGGGCTTGTCGCCAACTACTTTGAATATTCGACCGCCGCCAAATGCGCGATTGATAATGACAGCGACACCATTGTCTGCGGCGAGCGGTAGAATTCGATCGGCGGCTTCTCGTTGTTCAAGTGAATAGTTGATCTGAATAAAATCCGGTTTTTCCTGTCGCATCACGGCCTCGAAATCCTCGTATTGGTTTGCCTGCGACGTGGACATACCGATGTAACGAATTCGACCTTCTTGCTGCCACTCTCGCAAAACCGGGAATGCGGTCTTCCAGCCGCGCAGGTTGTGCACCTGCATCAAATCAAATTTCGAAGTCTTGAGCTTGTACGCGGAGCCCTGTATTTGTGCATTGGTATCTGCGGCATTCGATTTGTCAGTCTTGGTTGCAACGAACAGGTCATCACGGATCCGGAGATCGGCGATCAGGTCGCCAAGTACGGACTCTGACGTTCGATATTGCGGCGCGGTATCGATTAGCGTTCCGCCCAGCTTATGGAATCGCTCCAGTGCTGCACGCAATGGTGCTCGCGACGCTGCGGATTCATCAACGCCATAACGGTTCGTGCCGAGGCCGACGATCGGGATCAGTTCACCCGATGAGGGGATCGCCTTTCTGATCAAATGTTCAGGGCCGGCAATAGCCGGAGGTAGCATAGCCAGCGATGCCGCGCCCAGACTGGCTTTAGTGAATTCCCGTCGGTCCATTGTTATTACTCTCCTGGCAGCAAAAGCCGCCCGGATATTATGCCCGGCGCTGTAATGATGTGCACGACGCTGGCACAATGGTGCCACCTGCACCATGACCCAGAGGCGAGCATGCCTGGACTGTATTTTGAAGAATTTACGATTGGTCAGACGTTCGATCATCCGATACGTCGCACCATTACTGAGACCGACAACGTGCTCATTACAACGATGACGCACAACCCGGCTTCGTTGCATCTGGATGCGGAGTACATGAAGGGCACGGAATTCGGTCAGCCTCTGGTCAACAGTTGCCTGACCTTAAGCCTCATGGTCGGGATATCTGTTGGCGATACCACGCACGGTACGACCGTTGCTAACCTCGGATGGGACGAGGTGCGGTTTCCAAAGCCGCTGTTTTGCGGTGATACGATCCACATCCAGACCGAAGTACTCGAGTTAAGGGACAGCAAATCACGTCCGGATAACGGCATCGTTATTTTCGCCCACCGAGCGTACAACCAGCATGATGAACTTGTCGGCGAGTGCAAGCGTGCCGCGCTGATGATGCGAAAACCCAAATGAATCGCAGTTTTCTTTTTGTTCCAGCGGATAGTGAGCGCAAGCTGCAAAAGGCTGGCGGCGTTGGTGCGGACGCGTTGATTCTGGATCTCGAAGATTCGGTTGCTGCCGGTGCTCGTCCGGAGGCACGCGTACTCGCTCGCGAGTATCTCGCCGGCAAGGATAATGTCTGGGTGCGCATCAATCCCATCGATACTGGCGATGCTCAGGCCGATCTTGATGGCGTCATGCCATCCGCGCCAACCGGCATTATGTTGCCGAAACCAACGAGCGCTGCCGCAGCAATCGAACTCGCTGATCGGTTGTCGGTACTGGAGGCTAAACACGGAATCGACGCGGGCAGTACTCGAATACTGCCGCTATGCACTGAAACTCCTGAGGCCCTGTTTACACTGAACAGTTACATCGGCGCGACGGATCGGCTCATGGGACTTACATGGGGTGCCGAGGACCTCAGCGCTGCAGTTGGTGCTGCCACCAATCGCGATGAAAACGGCAATTGGTTGCCGACTTATGAGATGGCGCGGTCCTTTTGTCTGCTGGCCGCTGCGGCTGCGGAAGTTGCAGCTATCGATACGGTTTTCACTGATTTCAAAAACGCCGACGGGCTGCGACGATATGCTTCAAATGCGAGGCGTGACGGGTTTTCCGGCATGCTTGCGATTCATCCGGCGCAGGTCGAGACGATCAACGCAGCGTTCGTGCCAACCGCGGAAGAGTTAGAGCGCGCGACACGAATTGTTGAACTGTTCGAGACGAACCCCGGCGAGGGCGCGATTGGCCTGGATGGCGAAATGATTGACCGGCCGCACCTGCTACAGGCCAGGCGGCTGCTGGACATGGCACAGAACGTAGAAACTTAAAGGTAATAACAACATGGACACACGTATCTACCCGGTTCCCGAGGCAAGCAAAGAACGCACACTGATTACCGCAGCGCAGTACGACGAAATGTACGCGCGCTCTGTAGATGATAATGAGGGATTTTGGGAAGATCAGGCACAACGCATTGACTGGTTTAAACCGTTTACGAAAGTAAAGGATGTCAGTTATGCGAAGGACGATTTGCACATTCGTTGGTATGAGGATGGCACGCTCAACGCCTGTTACAACTGTGTCGATCGCCATCTCGAAACGAAAGGCGATGATGTTGCAATTATCTGGGAAGGTGATGATCCCAACCGCGATCTCAAGATCACCTATTCCGAGCTTCATGAACGTGTCTGCAAGTTCGCCAACGCATTAAAAGCGCTGGGTGCAAAGAAGGGTGATCGCATCACGATTTACATGCCCATGATCCCGGAGGCGGCTGTTTCGATGCTGGCATGTGCGCGCATTGGCGCGATTCACTCGGTTGTGTTCGGCGGATTTTCGCCAGACGCGCTGGCCGGCCGAATTCACGACTGCGAATCCAATATCGTCATCACAGCCGATGAAGGTCTTCGTGGCGGCAAAGGTATTCCGCTCAAGGCGAACGTCGACGCGGCAGCCGAACGTGATGAGGTGACCACACTGGAGAAAGTGCTGGTCGTCAAGAATACCGGCAAGGATGTTGGCTGGGTTGAAGGCCGCGACGTCTGGCTGCACGACATGGAACAGCAGGTTGATGCGGACTGTCCCTGTGAAGAAATGGGCGCAGAAGACCCGCTCTTCATCCTTTATACCTCTGGCTCGACGGGCAAGCCCAAAGGCGTGCTCCACACGACGGGCGGCTACCTGGTGTATGCGGCGATGACGCACGAATATGTGTTCGACTATCATCCAGGCGATGTCTACTGGTGCACTGCCGACGTTGGCTGGGTTACCGGCCATAGCTACATCGTCTACGGTCCGTTGGCTAATGGCGCAATCTCATTAATGTTTGAGGGCGTGCCCAACTACCCGACATCATCACGTTTCTGGGAGGTTTGCGACAAGCACAACGTCAATATTTGTTACACGGCGCCAACCGCCATTCGAGCATTGATGCGCGATGGCGATGAACCCGTGAAGAAGACATCGCGCAAGAGCTTGCGATTGCTGGGCTCGGTTGGTGAACCCATCAATCCGGAAGCCTGGGAGTGGTACCACAAGGTCGTGGGTGAGGGGCGTTGCCCGATCGTTGATACCTGGTGGCAAACGGAAACCGGCGGCATCCTGATCAGCCCGTTACCGGGTGCAACACCGCTGAAGCCTGGTTCGGCCACCAAGCCCTTGTTCGGCATCATGCCGGAGATTGTCGACGGTGAGGGTAATCCGAAGGACGGTGCCGCTGAGGGCATTCTGACCATTACGGATAGCTGGCCCGGACAGATGCGGACCATCTACGGCGATCATCCGCGCTTTATTGAAACCTACTTTTCCACGTTCGAGGGAAGCTATTTTACAGGTGATGGTGCGCGCCGGGACGAAGACGGCTACTACTGGATAACGGGACGTGTTGACGATGTCCTGAATGTCTCGGGTCACCGCATGGGTACCGCCGAAGTCGAGAGTGCATTGGTTGCACATAAGGACGTTGCGGAAGCTGCGGTTGTTGGTTATCCACATGACATCAAGGGGCAGGGCATTTATGCCTATGTAACGTTGATGGGTGGTGTGGAACCGAGCGATGAGCTTAGGGCGGAATTGCAGCAATGGGTCCGCAAAGAGATTGGACCGATCGCCAAACCGGATTTACTGCAGTGGGCACCGGGTCTGCCGAAGACGCGCTCAGGAAAGATCATGCGACGGATCTTAAGGAAAGTTGCGGCGGATGATTTCGGAGACCTGGGGGATACATCGACGCTGGCCGATCCGGCAGTTGTTGATGATCTGGTTGAGAA
>JAJFKQ010000225.1 GCA_021773155.1 Woeseiaceae bacterium
AACGGACAAGACGGCTGACAGCATGCAGGAAATCAAGCGCGAACTGGAGGCGTTCGTCTCAACACGTCCGGCAACAGCGAACGAGATAGCGCGCATCAAACTGAATCGGGTACGTTCATTGCCAGGTTCGTTTGCCACCAACAGTGGTTTCCTCGGCAGCATGATCAGTTCTGCCAGCTATGACCTGCCATTTGATTACGCAGAGACAGCGGCCGAGCGAGTTGAAGCAGTGACGCTCGACGACGTGCACGCGGTCGCCAAAGAGATTGTCGACTCGAGCCAGCTAACCTGGTTAGTCGTTGGTGATCTGGAAAAGATGGAGGAGGAAGTTCGGGCGCTGGGCTTTGGGGAAGTTGAGGTCTGGGACGCGTTTGGAAATAAACTGCGGTAATCGATCAGGACAAAAGCATGTTGATACTCCAACTGGGTTTTCGCACCTTTTATTCACTGGCGGCGATCTTTGCAATTGCTGCGATGATTCTGTGGTTGCTCGCGTTCGCCGGTTTGTCAGGCACGGGTGAGTATCTCTACGGTGTTGCCTGGCATAGCCACGAGATGTTGTTTGGTTTTGCCACGGCTGTAATTGCCGGGTTTCTGTTGACCGCTGTACGTAACTGGACCGGGCTGCCGACACCGACCGGTGCAGCGCTCGCGATGTTGGCCACGATATGGCTCGTCGCTCGGGTGATGATCATTAAAGGTCCAGCACCACTCGCAGCGCTCGTTGATGTCGCGTTCCTGCCGGCCCTCGCGATTGCGATCGCAGGCCCGATACTGGGTAGCAAGAACAAGCGCAATTACAAAGTGCTCGCGATCATCTTGCTATTGGCGGTGTTGCACGGTGTATTTCACCTTGCCAGCCTGGGTTACACAGAAGCCTGGTTATCACGAACCACACTCTTCGTGAGTATCGACATCCTCATTGTATTGATGGCCCTCATCGGCGGCAGAGTCATTCCAGCGTTTACACGAAATGCGATTCCGAGCGCCACATCGCGTCACGCGCCATGGGTGGAGGTCATTACCTTTGTCTCCATGATTTTAATAATCGTCGCTGGCGTCTTGAGGGCTTTCTGGCCGGCGCCACCCATGTTGATGGCACTGCTACTCGCCGTCGCCGCCGCGGCGCACGCGATTCGACTGGCACTGTGGGACCCTGTAAAGACGTTGCACAATCCGCTGTTATGGATGATGCCCGTAGCGTATTCATGGATACCGGTCGCATTTTTTCTCCGCGCACTCGCAGCAATGAACATCGTAGTGGCAGGTGCCTGGATTCATGCTATGACCATGGGGGCAGTCAGCGCTCTTATGCTCGCAATGATGATGCGCAGCTCATTGGGCCACACGGGCCGACAACTCGTCGCCAGCAGGACCGACATGGCAGCATTCCTGCTGCTGCAAGTCGCTGCCATCGTTCGGGTTGTCGCGAGCATAGAGGCCGGGGAGACCTATCAACAATGGGTTGTCGCCTCCGGCCTTATCTGGGCATTGGCATTTCTGGTCTTTGTGTTGCGTTACGTGCCAATGCTCAGCCGACCTCGTGTGTTGGATTAGACGATTATTAACTGGATCGCGTTGCGATCGCCGGCGAAATACTGCTCGCTTTCCTTGCGGGCCCTGCGACAGCTGCCTGACCGACGGTCCAGAGCGCAATCATCGCAATTGGGATCACGTACCAGGCCAGCGGCTCCAGCGAAAACGCTTCAACCATCGCGATGTTCAAGGCGACAGAGAGGATTCCGCCGATGATGAGACCAACGCTGGAGACGATGAAGTTCTCGACCATGAAGTAACGAACAATGGCGGGTTTGGTTGCACCAAGAGCGCGTCGAATTCCGATCTGACGCGTCCGTCGACTGACATTGAAGCTCGCTAGTCCGACGATGCCGAGTCCGGTAATTACCGTTAGCATGCCAACGACAAACGCCAGGATCTTGATCATCGCTGTGTCACCAAGGTAGGCCAGCTTTCGCACCTCATCCATTGTCGTCACGTCACGAATGAGGCGGTCTTTGTTACTGTTGGCCAGCATCTCTTCAATCTGTGGCATGAGTTCATCGCGGTAACCTGGCTCAGCCCGAATCACATAGCGCTGAAATTCCGAACTTCGCCGTTGTGGGACAAGCATGGACCGTTCAACGCCGCTCCAGCCTTCCCACGGTGCTTGCAGACGTTCAACGACGCCGACGATGTTCACAGGATCGTTTTCGTTAATGTAGAAAGACTTTCCGACATAAGAACCCTGCTCTCCAGGAAACAGCTCCTTGCCAAGCGCTTCGGTGATGATGCCGTAGGCTGGCCAGGTATTGTCGTCGAGAGGTTTCCACGTTACTTGCTCGGGCGTGAAGTTTTTTCCGTCGATAACATTGGACGCGAAAGTATCGACGCCGTGTTCATCAACAAAGTAAACCGCTGAGCCAACGGCGTCTGCTGTCTGGGTACCAGGAACCAGTTGCAACGCCATCGACCAACCGCCTTGACGCAACGGAAATGAGTTCGTGGCAACCGCATTCCTGACACCCGGAAGACCTCTGATGAGTGCGAGATCTTCGTCAATCAGCACCTTCATCTTCTCGCTGTCATACTCATCGAATGAGACGCTGACGAGTGCAAACGTGTTTGCCTCGTCGATGCCGCTTTCGCGACTCACATTGTTCGCGCGTTCCTGCATGATCGCGAACGCGTTGACCATGATGGTCATCGTCACTGCGATTTGCAGCGCAATTAGTACAAAGCCGGCTTTGTTCTTCAGCATCGCCCGCCAGATTGGTCCAATGTCCATGTTTATCTCCTGTTCTAGTCGGGCGTGCTACTGAATACGCAGTGTTGTTGCCGGGGAAACGCTGCAGGCGCGCCACGTTGGATATAACGCGGCACCCAGCGCGGAAACAATGGCTAGTGCTACCGCCCCCATGATCATCGTCCAGTCCATGCTGACGAGATAAGCGATGAAGTCATATTCGGAAAAGACGCTCTCGATACCGCGTAATCCCATCCAGGTCATTCCTATCCCGGCGAGGCCACCAGCAACTCCGATCATGCCGGCTTCGATGATGTACTGAGAAAACAGTGCTGACTTACTTGCGCCGAGTGCACGCCGCAGGCTGATATCGTTAGTCCGTCGCATGACTTTGGCAAGCAATAACCCGATTGTGTTCAGCAGGCAGACCACCAGGAACAGAACTGCGAGACTCAGCAAGACACTGACCGAATCGTCGATTACCTCACGGTCGACCATCCACTCTGCTGGCGTGCTGAGACGGTTGTTCAGTTCCCGTGGAAAACGTCCGAGCGATTTCTGCTCTTCAACATAGTCGTCGAGAAACTGCATGTAAGTGTCTTTCTCTGAGGCACTGCGCAGTTCAACCCACATCTGTATCCAAATACACTCCGATGCGAGATAGGCAGCGAAATCGCCGCCATCGGGTGATTTCCAGCAACTGGTATTACCGGAGCTGTACCACTTGCCGGTTACCGCCAGTGAGAACGGCACATAAATTTCTTCGGCACCCTCGTACGGGTTGTTATTGAGGTCGTAGAATTTGGGCATTGGCATCCATTCTTGCAGGACGCCAAGGACTCGATAAGTCTCGTTGTTCATGGTCAACATGCGGCCAACTGAATCCTCGCCACCAAACAAACGCTGGTTCATCTCCAGGGACAACACGACAACGCGTTCTTCAGTTTGATCGGCCGCCGCATCCCAGCCGCCGCCAAGTTCGAACGGCACGTCGAACATTGCGAAGAAATCAGCCGTTGTCGCTCTTACTTCTTCCTGGAACGGTCTTGCGTCCTCTCCTGCGGGCTGAATGACTCGATCGGTTTTGAAGCTGATCGTTTGTCGAAAGGCTCGTTCCGCCTGATGCAACGCCGTCGCATCGAGATACGTAACCTGTTCCGGTGGCTCGTTTGGTTCTTCGTAAGGATCGTCCGGATTCCAGTTGTCGAGCTGCACGTGATAGAGGACTTCATTCTTGTGAGCGACCGGGTTATCGCTCATTACGTGACGCACGGTAACGATCGACATGCAGGCACCGATACCAACGGCGATCGCAGCGACCATGAGTGTACTGAGCGCAGGGTTAGCGCGAATACTGAGAACGCCGAGCTTCAAATAGTAGCGAAACATATCGAATCTCCGTTAGCCATTGGCCGCTGAGGCGAATTGCATCTCGGGCGGACCGTCGCTGACCTGGCCATCACGTACGAAAATATTTCTCTTCGCTCGATCAGCAAGACTCAATTCGTGTGTCACCATTATTATGGTCGTACCTGACTCGTTAATTTCGGTCAGGAGATCGAGCACGCTGTCGGCCATATGCGTATCGAGATTACCGGTTGGCTCATCGGCGAGCAGGAATCGTGGTTCGCCAGCCAGTGCACGAGCTATAGCAACGCGTTGTTGCTGGCCACCGGATAATTGTGCTGGATAATGTTTCATGCGCGAAGCAAGGCCCACCATCTCCAGACTCGCCTCGATACGCCGGCTGCGTTCACTGGCATCAAAGCCGCGATAGCGAAGCGGTACGTCGACATTGTCGAAGATGTCGAGCTCGGGAATCAGGTTGAAGCTCTGAAAAATAAAGCCGATCTTTTCGTTGCGGACTTTAGAGCGATCCTTGTCGTTCAGTTTCGAGATATCACGACCATCAAGTTCATAGCTGCCGCTGGTTAGCTCCTCGAGCATGCCGGCTATATTGAGGAAGGTCGTTTTTCCCGATCCGGACGGTCCGGTTACGGAGACAAACTCACCTTCGTCCACGGTGAGCGAAAACTCACGCAGCGCGTGTGTCTCGACGGTATCCGTGCGGTACGTTTTTGATACCTTATTCATTTTTAACATCAGGTTGTTCTCCTTAGTCCGTTAACAGGACCGCGTCCGCGCCGCGGAATGGGTCAAGATTTGAAATTACGATGGTGTCGCCGGGTTCGAGACCGGCAAGGATTTCTACAGACCCAAGGCTGCGTGCGCCCGTTTGAATCTGTCGGCGTTCGGCCGTGCTGTCTTCATTGATGACGTACGCGATACGCCCGGCACCGCTGTCGAGGAACTGACCGCGCTGCACCATCAGTACGTCCTGGTACTCGGCCAGGAGTATACGTGTCGTCAGGCGCTGGTTTTGCCGCAGATTAGTTGGCCCGTCACCATTAAAACGGATGCGGCTGGCAACCTGGTTGTTCACGATTTCCGGCGAAACAGCAATTAGCTGACCGTCGTATCGCTCCCCACCAACAAGAATTTCAGCTTGCATGCCAATCGCGAGATCGTCGGCGTAACTCTCTGGAATCAGTGCG
>JAJFKQ010000226.1 GCA_021773155.1 Woeseiaceae bacterium
AATTCGGAATGACCAGCGAAATCCAGGGTACGTAGGTAATCAGCATCAGTACCGCAAGCAATACCAGCAACCACGGAAATGACGCTTTGATCGTATCTTCCAAAGACAACTCCGCGACGCTGGCCGTCACAAACAGATTCAGGCCCACGGGCGGCGTCACCAGACCGATTTGCATATTGACGATCATCAGCACTCCGAGGTGCGTCGGATCAATACCCATTTCCATGGCTATTGGAAAAATTATCGGTGTGAGAATTAGTACCACCGATGTCGGCTCCATGAAATTGCCGGTTATCAAGAGCAGGACATTGAGAACAAGCAGGAATCCCCATACCGGCAAACCCATGCCAACAATCAATTCGGACGCCATCTGCGGAATCTGCTCAGTCGTCAGCAAAAACGCGAACATGAATGCGTTGGCGATGATAAACATCAGCATGACGGTTATCTTCGACGCATCGATCAGGACGTCCGGAACGTCGTGTATCGTGATATCGCGGTAAACAAAAACGGCAATAAAAAATGCATAAACAGCGGATACGGCGGCGGCTTCCGTTGGCGTGAATATTCCGGCGTAAATACCACCCAAAATAATCACAACCAACATCAATCCCCACAGCGCTTCGCGAAACGTCTTCACGACAACCTTTAAGCTCGCTCGCTCCTGACGGGGCATGTCTTGCTTTCGAGCGATAACAGCGACGGTAATCATCATGACCAGGGTCAGAATAATTCCCGGCAGAATGCCCGCGATGAATAAGCGGCCGATAGACGATTCAGTGATCGCGCCATACACGACCATTACGAGAGAGGGCGGAATCAGAATGCCCAAAGTACCCGCGTTGCATATGACGCCCGCCGCAAAATTCCGCGTGTAGCCTGAGGCCACCATGCCGACAATCATGACACTGCCGACAGCCACGACGGTCGCCGGGGCCGAACCGGATACCGCCGCGAAAAATGCGCTGGCCAGCAACGCCGCCATAGCAAGTCCACCACGAAAGTGTCCGACCAGTGCGTTAGCAAAAGCGACCATGCGCCGGGCAACACCGCCGGTGGTCATAAACGTACCCGCCAAAATGAAAAATGGCACTGCTAAAAGCGGGTAGACCTGCATTGTGTGGAAGAATTTCTGGCTCGATGACAGCAGCGTCTGATCACCAAAAAACAACATCGTCATTACGCTGGCAAGGCCCAACGATATTGCAACCGGGACGCCGATGAACAGCAGTACAAACAGCGCGGTCAGTAGAAACAGAGCGGTCAAACTTTATTCTCAACGCTGTCGCTTCCGCGCTTCAAGAGATGCCATCCCGCTTCGAGAAAGCGAAACACGAGCAACGCGAAGCCCAGCGGCATCGTCGCCGTCAGCAACCACTTTGGAGCCGCGATGTCTCTGGCCGCATTGCCAAGTGTCATCAAGCGATCGACCAAAATAGCGGAGCCGTATAACATCAGTAACGCGTACGAAAGGCAGGCGAATATCGCGACCAAGGCGACGTAGCGACGCAGCGGTTCTGATAACTTGCGGGTCAGCAGATCAGTCGCGATATGCGTTTTGGTGCGCACGCCGTAGGACATACCAATCAGCACCAGCGCCGCAAAAGAGTAAGTGGTCACCTCTAAGGACCACACGAGACCGGTGTTAAAGACGTAGCGCATCACGACCTGTACAAATGTCAGCACGGTCATGAGTGCCAGTAGCGTGGCCATGAGCCACTCTTCGAGGCGATCAATCATTCCGCTGACTGTCCTACCGCCTCAGCCGCTGCAATCGCATCGGCGCCGATAACGTCAGAGAATTTTTCCCACACAGGTCGCATCGCTTGCTGCCAGACAGCTCTCTCTTCTGGCGTCAATTCAGTCAGCTCGGTTCGTCCGGAAGCTATGATTTTCTCCTTGCCAGCAAGATTAATTCCAGCAGACTGTTCATTGGCCCAGGCACTAACCTCCTGAACGATCGCGGTAAGCTCGACACGAATATCATCCGGCAGTGCGTTCCAGAAATCCGGGTTTACGGCAACCAGATAGCCGAGATAGCCGTGATTTGTTTCCGTCACGTGGGCCTGTACTTCGTAGAACTTCGATGAGTAGATGTTGGACCAGGTGTTCTCCTGCGCATCCACAGCACCCGTCTGTAGCGCCTGATACACCTCACCAAATGCCATCTTCTGGGGGTTTCCACCGATCTGCAGAATCTGTGCCTGTAATACATCGGATTCCATTATTCGGAACTTCAGGCCTGCGGCGGCCTCCGGCGTTCGCATGGGCTTAGGTCCGCCAAATTGCTTCATACCGTTGTGCCAGAAAGACAGACCGAGTATTTTGCGATCGACGATTGAAGTGAGCAGCTCCTGTCCATTGTCGCTGGCCTGAAATTTTTCCACTGCCTGCAAATCAGGAAAAAGGAATGGCAGGTCAAAGAGCTGAAATTTGTGCGTCAGTCGATCCAGCTTGGACAAAGAGATGGCTATCATCTGAACTTCGCCGAAAGCGAGTCCATCCAGAGAGTCGTCATCGCTCATTAGCTGCGCGGACGGGTATACCTCGACCATAACGCGCCCCGCCAGTCGCTCGTCGACCACCTGCTTAAAGCGCTCCGCAGCCTGACCCTTTGGCGTCGCCGGTGCTGTTACATGCGGAAATTTAATCAGGATGGGGCCATCGGCTGATTGTTTTTCACATCCCATTAGAAGTGCCAGCGCACATATCATGGCTGCGGCCCCGGCCTTGCCGATCGTAAACATGCTTTTGTTTCTTGTGGTCATGATGTCCCCTTGTTTTCCATTTCGTGATGGCCAAAGACGTTAGTCGTTTTCGTCACACCGATGTCTTTGCCAATCGTGGTCAATCGAGCATTAAATCAGGCTGTTCAATATAGCGTTTTACGTGTTGCAGGAATTCGGCACCCAGGGCGCCATCAACGGCTCGATGATCGACAGACAAGGTGCAGCTCATCACTGTCGCAACGGCGATTTCACCGTCTCTGACAATCGGTCGGCTAACACCAGCACCGACCGCCAGAATGCAGGACTGTGGTGGATTGATAATTGCTGAAAACTCGCGAATTCCGTACATGCCGAGATTGGACAAAGTGAACCCGCCACCTTTGTACTCGTCCGGCTTCAATCGTCCCTCTTTTGCCCGCAATGCCAGTTCCCTTATTTCAGCGGAAATCGTCGCCAGATCTTTGCTATCCGCCTGCACGACGACCGGCGTCATTAACCCCTTTGGCGTTGCCACTGCGACTGCAACATTCACGCTTGTAAACTTCAGCAATGTGTCATCGGCCCAGCCAGTGTTCGCTCCTGGCACGTCCCGCAACGCCAGAGCACAGGCTTTGATAATAAAGTCGTTAACGGAAATCTTCGCGCCGCCCTGTGCTGATTCATTTAGCTGCCGACGCGACTCCAAAAGCATGTCGAGTTCACAGTCGATCGTCAGATAGAAGTGTGGGATATCTCGTTTCGCGTCACCCAGTCGGCGCGCGATAACGGTTCGAATCTTGTCCGCCGGAACCTTTTCGTAGGTACCTGGTGGCGGCAATTCAACTGCCGTCTGCCTTGCCGCTGGCACACTCGCAGGCGGAGCCGCCGGACTCTCTTCCGCCGCGCTTGCCTCGACATCGCCGAGAACGATGCGACCACCGGGACCACTACCCTCAATGGCGCCAAGATCGATACCGAGCTGGTCTGCGATTCGGATTGCCACCGGACTCGCGAAAATACGATCACCCTGGTCGACAGAAACGTCAGCATCAGCCGACGCTTGTTGATGTGGCTCGACATCAATGTCATCGGCATCACCACTGCTGGCTGCCATGTCAGGGGCGAGCTCGTTCAGAGGGTCAAAGCCCTCAAGCGCATCTGGCGTTTCGCCATCCAGTAGCAGTATCGCGATCGGCGCATCGACACCGACCTCATCAGATCCTGCAGGCACGAGAATCTTGCCGAGGATGCCGGCATGCTCGGCCTCAAGGTCGATGACTGCTTTGTCCGTGGACACCTCGGCAATAACGTCCCCAACGTCGATCGTGTCCCCGGGTTGCTTGAGCCACTCTTCTATTGTGCCGCCTTCGAAGTCGGCCGTTAAGGCAGGTAGATATATCGCTTTTGGCAATGTAGTAAGTCCAGTTTGTGAGGTTAATTATCTGCCCGGATCAGCCGGGTGCCAAAGTCGTCTGCTGGTTTCCTTCTCGTAGCCTTTACCGTTTGGATAGCTCACGAGCTCCAACTGCATGCCCCACGGCGCGAGAAAGTAAACCCAGGTTTGTCCCGCAACCGGGCCTTTTGTGCGCACCGTTGGCTCACCGAGTATTCTGACGCCCTTGCTCTTTAAGAAAGCCAGCGCGGCGTCAAAGTCGTCGACGTAAAAAGCCAGGTGATGGCCACCAATATCGCTGTTCTTCGGCTGGACCGTGTTTTGGTCCGGCGCATCGAATTCGAAAATCTCGAAATTCGAACCATGCCCGCATCGCAGGAAACGCTGCTTCGTCATGACGGTTCGCGGATGCACGTTCAAATGCGTCTGCATCCAGTCATCCTCGAAGCGAAACGGACCGAGCTCGTAGAGTTCTTCGCAGCCGATTGTATTTACAAAAAAATCGACCGCCTCGGTGAGATCAGGCACCGTAAAACCGATGTGGTCTGTTCCCCGCAGGCCCGGCAAGCTATTACTGTTTTCTGCCACCTGGCGTTACTCCTGAATGCCCGGATTCATCATCAACTGACTGCCGCGAAAGAACGACCCATGTCGGCAATCATGTTGGCGAAGCCGCTGCGTATTTCCTCTTCACCGACGAACGCCGATCGCTCCAGCACTTTGGACACACTCGGCGATGCCTCGCCACCGTGTATGCGCTTCACTGGTTGATCCAGATAATCGAAGTAACGTCTCTGCAATTCATCCGTGACCATCGCACCGTAGGAAGTTGTCAGCGGTCCCTGCTCCAGCATTACAACGTTGTGTGTCTTGCGAACACTGCTGCCGATTGTTTCCCAGTCCAGTCCGCCGCGATCCAGCGAACGCAGATCAATAATTTCAGCATCGATGCCCATTTCGTTCGCAACATCGATCGCCTTCGATACCATCGAAAGATAGGTCAGCACGGTAAATGCACCGCCGCGACGTACAACCTTCGCCTTGCCGAGGGGAATGTAATAGTCAAAGTCATCCATGCTTCCCTGGCCTTTGCTTTGATACAGATCGACGTGCTCAAGCATCATGACCGGGTCTTCACACTGCAGCGCGCTGTTCATCAGGCCGACGTAGTCGAAAGGTGTTGATGCGGCCACGATGCGCCATCCGGGCCACATAGCGAACATGCCAGCCGGATCCATCGAATGCTGAGAACCATAGCCGGAACCAAGCGCAATCTTTGTTCTCAGTACCAAAGGCACGTTGATGTCACCACCAAACATATGGCGCGCCTTGGCGATTTGATTGAAAAGCTGATCTGCCGCTACCAGTGAAAAATCGGGGTACATCAATTCGACGACTGGCCGGTAATGGCCATCCATTGCGACGCCACCGCAGAGTCCGACGAAACCGTGCTCCGCAATGGGTGTAGGAATGCAACGATCCGGCCAACGGTCTGGAATTCCCTTGGTCGCGCCATTGGTGCCACCGCTCATCTTGTGAATGTCCTCACCCATCACGAAATAGCGGTCGTCCGTTTCCATGCGTCGCACCATAACCGAGGCGATTGAATCGATTAATTTGACGTCTTGAAGTTTGCCTTTGTACGACTCTTGCTCGATGAAATTGATGCCGTCAAATTCCGAGAGGTCGCCGCGCAGCCCCTGGTCGCGAAAACTGACATCGGGCCACAAGGAACTCACTATGACGCGCTTGCCACCCGCCGCTTCGGTCAATTTTGCTGAAGCGGCCTCCGCAGCGATTTTCGCCGCCTGCTGAACCGCGTCGAGTCCTTCCTCATCAAGCCAGCCGCGAGACATCATTTCCCGCTCCATCTGCAGCAGAGGATCACGCTCCCTCGCAGTGGCTTCTTCATCCTTGCTTCGATAACCAAATGCGCTACCGGGCAGTCCGCCGCCATGATGGTAATAACGATAGGAATTGGCCTCCAGTACCGCCGGGCCCTTGCCCTCACGGAGCAGCTTCAAAACCGCCTTTGTTGCAGCGCGCACGGCCATTGGGTTCATGCCATCCACGCGAAACGATGGGATCCCGAAACCAAGACCACGGGAAGACATGCGTGTTTCTCGGGCTTCTTCGGCTAGCGTCGTCGAAACGGCATATTGATTGTTCTCAATAAAGAAACAAATTGGCAGGTTATACAGCGCTGCCAGGTTCAGCGATTCGAGCACATTGCCGATGTGACAGGCACCGTCGCCGTAGAATGTGAAGACAACCTCGCCGTTATTTTGTCGTTGCTTTGACCAGGCGGCGCCATTGGCCAATGGCACGCCGCCACCAACAATCGCGTTGGTACCGATGACGCCGGCGTCATCCCAGCGAAGGTGCATGGAACCGCCACGGCCTTTACAGAATCCGGGGCTTAAACCCAGAATTTCGGCCATCGTTCGATACATCAGATTATTGACCGCCTCGGGCGTGGTTTGCTCGCGCGGGTCATAGCCCCCAGCATCAACATAGTTCAAAGCCTTGGCCAGAAACAGATGATGACCGCGATGCGGTCCGTTAATCGAATCGCCGGTATTCAGAAGAGACATGGCCGCGACCACGGCGCCTTCCTGACCCACGCTGACATGCATTGGGCCATGCGCAAGGCCTTCGCGATCGAGATTTAGAATCTCCTCTTCGAATGCCCGGATCAGATGCATGTGATTAAGCATCTTGAGCAAGGCCTGCGGACCTGCCTCATCCCAGTCGGACGGCGTTGCGCTAATCTCGAGCCACGGCGCATCAAGCTGTAATGTTTTCGATTCAGACATTCAAATACCCTGTTACTGTCATTGCCGCCTCGAGCCTTCGAGTGTCGCTACCATTCGACAGCGATGTATCTCTTTTCAAGAAATTCGTGCATGCCATCCTGCGAGCCCTCACGTCCCAAGCCGCTTTGTTTCATGCCACCGAAAGGTGCCGCAGGATCCGATACGAAACCGCGATTTACTCCGATAATTCCGGCGTCCAGTTGCTGCGCAACCGACAGGGCACGGCCAACGTTGTCGCTGAAAACGTAGGCCGCCAAACCGAAAATGGTTTCATTCGCCCGAGTAATAACATCGCTCAATTCGTCGAATTTGACGATCGGCGCGACCGGACCGAAGATTTCCGTGTGCAGAATTTCTGACTGTGGATCAATATTGGTAACGACAGTCGGCTCGTAGAAAAATCCGGGGCCTTCCGGGCGTCTGCCACCGGTGAGAATGCGCGCGCCGCCTGCCGCCGCATCGTTCACGAGATGTTCAACCTTGTCGCGCGTACTTGCGTTGACCAGCGGACCGACGTCAACACCCTCTTCCAGGCCAGGCCCAACCTTGAGCTCTGCCATGGCCGCAGCGAATTTGTCAGCGAACTCGTCGGCAATCGAGGAGTGCGCGTAGAAACGATTTGCGCCGATGCACGACTCACCGGCATTGCGCATTTTGGCGATCATCGCGCCGGCAACCGCGTTATCTATATCTGCATCATCCAGGACGATGAAAGGCGCGTTACCGCCAAGCTCCATCGAACAATTCACTATTCGTTCGCTGGCTTTTGCGAGCAGAACCCGGCCGACTTCCGTTGAACCGGTAAACGATACTTTTCCGACCCGGCTATCGCTCAGGATACGATTGGATATTTCACTGGAACGACTGGATGGGAAGACGTTAACCACACCGGCAGGCACACCTGCGTCCTCTAGCAGCCCGGCGAGCGCCAGTGCCGTCAGCGGTGTTTCCGAGGCAGGTTTCAGTATGACTGTGCAACCTGCGGCCAACGCAGGTGCGATTTTTCTTGTCCCCATCGCTGCAGGAAAATTCCACGGCGTGATCAGAAGCGATACACCCACTGGACTGTAATCGACCAGAATATTGTTAGCACCGGCGGGCGAGCGTCCGAAGTGTCCCATCGTCCGGGGCGCCTCTTCCGCGTACCAGCGGAAGAATTCTGCAGCGTAGGCGACCTCGCCCAGACCTTCTGCCAAGGTTTTTCCCTCTTCCCTGGATATGATGGTTGCAAGATCCTCTTTGCGCTCCGTCATTAACTCGAACGCCTTGCGTAACACCTCGGCACGCACTCGCGGTGGTGTGGCTACCCACTCGGCAGCGGCCTCAAATGCTGCATCCACAGCGCCTGTCGCATCAGCGGCAGAGCCGCTTGCGACGTCTGCAATAACCAGCTCTGTGGCAGGGTCAACAACGGCAATGCGATTTCCATCGGACGATGGAAGCCACTCACCTCCGATATACAGATTCGTCGGTATGGAACTGATTAATTTAGCTGACATGGTTCTTGACCCTGAATGGATGCTTTGTTGCTGTTGTCATTTTAGTACTGATTAGCAACAAATAATTCTTGCGCAGGGAACAGAGTAATAACCTTGCAGCCATCACTGGTGACAATCACCTCTTCTTCTATCCTGGCTGCGCCATTGCCGTCTGCGGCCGGACAATATGTTTCCAGTGCGAATACCATGCCTTCCTGCAGTTCAAAAGGATTGTCGAAAGACACCAGTCTGCTGATGATCGGCCGTTCGTGAAGCGCGAGGCCGAGGCCATGTCCGAACTGCAATCCGAAGGCTTCCATTTCATTGGCAAAACCGAATTCTTCCGCCTTCGGCCATAATGCCGCGATCCTGTCCGTCGTCAGACCCGGGCGGACCAGGTTAATCGCAGAATCGATCCACTCGCGCGCTGTCTTGTACGCATCGACCTGTGCTTGCGTCGACAAACCCACGTTCAGGGTGCGGTAGTAGCATGTCCTGTAGCCCATGTAGGACTGGATGATGTCGAAAAACGCTTGATCTCCGGGACGGTACATGCGATCCGTGAAGTTGTGCGGATGTGGCGAACAACGCTCACCGGATACCGCATTTATCGCCTCCACGTCGTCGGATCCGTTGTCGTAGAGAAATTTGTTCGCCAGAGCGACCATTTCATTTTCCCGCATCCCCGGCTTCAGATGTTCGGCAATTTCCTGGTACGCGCCATCGACGAGGGCCGCCGACATGTTCAGCAGAATGATTTCGTCCATGCTCTTGATTTGTCGCGCATCGAGAAACACTTGCTGCCCGTCGCGAATATCCAGCCCCTCCTGTTGCAGGGCAAAAAGCATTGGCGGTTCGACGATGTCCACGCCAATGGGCATGTCGGCAACGCCTTCAATCTTCAATAGATCATGAATTTCCTTCGCCGCGTTCTTGAGGAGATTCGCCTCCTCAGGAACAGAACCACGCAAGCCGAGCATGCCCGCCTTACAATGATCGGGCTGCAGCCAGGGTGCATACAGGCGATGGTGGGATGCGGCCGACCCGAAATCCCAGAGATAGGGATTGGAATTACCGGTGAAGAGCGCGTAGCGGCAAATCTTGTCGCGGCTCCATTCACCGATAACGCTGCTGGTCAGGTAACGGATATTATTGTTGTCGAAGCACAGCAAAGCGCCCAGCTCCGAGTTCTGCAACGCCTGCTCGGCGCGCGCTATTCGATACTTGTGAAGGCGTCGGAAATCTACCCGTTCTTCAAAGTCGACGTGAGTCCGGCCCGGTGCGGCGATGGGCCGGTCCCAGTTCCAATGTGGCTGGAGGTCTTCGGGGCGGATGATATCCGGTTCTCTGGACTGAATTTTTGACATATTTCACCTGTTAATCCATGCATCAGCGTTGCTCCGGTCCACCGGCATCAGCGTGACCACTGTACCCGTGAAAACCGTAGTAAGAGCAAGCTGTAAACCTCGCGGAGCGGCGCTCTGCAAACGTGTGCATAAAATGGTAGTCTATATCTCTGCCATAATCAAACCCTGGGAGCTGGCCCTGCCAACGGACCAGTTTTAATGAAAAACGAGATTAGAAAATGCCGACTTACATCTACGAAACCATTCCGCGCGACTCGAGCGACAAGCCGCGGCGCTTCGAAATAACGCAAAGCATGAGTGACCCGACTTTGACCGAGGATCCTGTAACCCGCCAACCCGTGCGCAAGGTCATCACCGGAGGTATTGGTATTAGGCAGGGGCCTCTAAAGCGAAGCACGGTAGTCGATAAAAAGAGCCCTGCAGCCACCGCTTGTGGCTGCGCAAGCGGCAAACCGCATCGACACTGACGGGACTCACACAAACGAGAGCGCGCCGATCGATACCTATGTGTGATAGTCGTCACCTGATCTGACCACCACTCGCAGATTGTGTCTAGACTTTGTCGGTGTGCCTTTAGTTACCAGCTGAGTTCTTAATCCGGTGTCGGTCCGGGATAGCCGACGCTGTCTCCACGACCCACAGTCAACAGCGTCGGCTATCCCGGATCGACACCTGTTCACTACTGCGACGGCCAAGCGAAATACGTGACCGACTGACGAGTTGCTGCTGATACGCCAAAGAATTCGACTGTGGGTCGTGGAGAAGTCATTGGCGTATCAGCAGCAACCCTGCGCCGAACACTCGTCCTTCTCTTCTGACAGTGCCTGTAATATCAGGTGACGACTGTCAAAAGTACTCCCGTAGCCTGTCCTCGATCGTCGCCGCTTTCACGCCATGCCCGAACACGTCGAGAAATGTGCCGTTGCGGTCCATCAGGAACAGGTACGAGCTGTGAAACACGCTGTCAATGCCGGAATCGCTATCCGGCGCCTGCTCAACCCCGTAAGTCACATTGAAGGACGCGGCGACGGTATCCAGTTGCTGCTTCGATCCGCTTAGCCCAATCAGTGCATGATGAAAAGCCGCAACGTAGCTCGCGAGAATTTCTGGCGTATCATTATCGCGATCCACGCTAATGAATATCGGCTGCACGTTCGAGGCATCGTCACCCAGATGCCGCATCACACGAGCAACTTCGAAAAGCGTCGTCGGGCAAACATCCGGGCAACGAGTGAACCCGAAATAAACCAGCCGCAGCTTGCCGTCGTAACTGTGCTCGGTTACCACTTGACCATGATGGTCAGTCAATTCGAAGTTGCCCTTCACGACGTCTTCCGCATATCCCGGCGAGCACACAACAAGGGCGCACACTGCAAGCCGGATACGCACAGGGATGGTTGCAAAAACTGACTTGTTTATTCTGCGTTTCATTAGTGACAAAGATTATTTGAGATCGCAAGCGCAGCCGGTCCAATATCCAGCGGCAAATCGAGAATTGGCGACGACCTGCTTCGTTTGCGCATGTCGAAAAACTCCACGGCGCCGTTTTCCGGTACCGGAATCGCCAGCGTTCGAGAGTCCGAAGTCACAATACCATCCAGCGGAGCACCATTGAGGTCGTAACGAGCTGT
>JAJFKQ010000227.1 GCA_021773155.1 Woeseiaceae bacterium
TCATAAGTTTGGCGGTAGCAGCCTCGCGGATGCGACGTGTTTTCGACGTGTGGCCGGGATCATTTTGGCCTGTGACGACAGCCGCATGGGCGTTGTCGTTTCTGCCATGGGCGGCATGACCGATGCTTTAATCGATTTGGCTGTGGCCGCTGAACAGGGTAACGACGGTTTTGAAGCTGCTCTGCACTCGATCGGTGAACGATATTCCGAGACTGCCAGCGCTCTGCTAAAGGGTCGCGCTCTTGTTGCCGTTTTGGATGCGTGGGGCAAAGACTCTGGTGATGTAGTCGATGTTCTCAAAGGGATCGCACTCGCCAAGTCCGCAGCGCAGCGCAGCCGCGACATTGTCGCCGGATACGGTGAAATCTGGTCTGCTCGTTTGTTGGCAGCGTACCTTGGGCAGGAAGCTCCCGGACGGGGTGGAACCTGGCTTGACGCACGCACCGTCGTCACTGTGCGCGATACCGAACTTGGTCCCACGGTATTGTGGGATGAGTCGCAGTCCAGGATGGATGCGGCGCTGCCGAACGATTTTGAGGGCATCGTTGTTATTACCGGCTTTATCGCCGTTGATGAAGAAGGACTGCAAACAACGCTTGGGCGTAACGGCAGTGACCATTCAGCGGCGATATTCGCGGCACTTACAAAGGCCTCGGAACTCAGTATCTGGACCGACGTCGATGGCGTCATGAGCGCTGATCCCAGGCGAGTTCCGGAAGCGCAGGTGATCAGTCGTTTGACCTATAACGAGGCCATGGAACTTGCGTACTTCGGTGCCAAAGTCATTCATCCGCAGACGCTCGGTCCGGCGGTCGACAATGGGATTCCTGTCGTTATCAGGAACAGCCATAACCCGGCACACCCGGGCAGCAGGATCGAGGCCGAGTCTGCTCCTGCCGATAACATAAAAGGTATAACTGCAGTCGGCGGCATGGCTCTGGTTAACCTGGAAGGCTCCGGAATGATAGGTGTTCCGGGTACGGCGGATCGCCTGTTCGGTTCCTTAAAAAGTGCTGGGGTTTCCGTAACGCTGATATCACAAGCCAGTTCCGAACATTCTATTTGTATCGCTGTGCCAGAGGACCTCGCCGAGCGGGCGCGCAAGGTAATTACAGAGGCATTTGCCGACGAGCTGGAAAGCGGGCAAATCCACAGCGTTGATGTTACCAAGGCGCAGAGCATTGTCGCTGTGGTCGGCGACGGCATGGCGGGCACGCCAGGTATAGCAGCAAGGTTCTTTGGGACGCTGGGACGTGCTGGTGTGAATATTCGTGCCATTGCCCAGGGTTCGTCGGAAAGAAATATTTCGGCCGTGGTGGCCTCTGAAGATGCCACCAAAGCGCTGCGTGCGGCACATTCGGGTTTTTATCTTTCGGCGAAGACCATTTCGATAGGGTTGATCGGACCGGGTACGGTGGGCGCAGCTCTATTGCGACAAATCGACAAGCAGAGTGAGAAACTGGCGGAGAATTTCAATCTCGACCTGCGTGTTCGGGCGATATCGAGATCACGAAAGATGCTACTCGCAGACCGTCGTATCGATCTGGCGAGCTGGGACGAGGAATTCGAGTCTTCGGCAGTCGATGTGGATCTCGATGCGTTCGAAGAACATCTGAAACCGGATCATCTCCCTCACGCCGTTATCATTGACTGTACGGCCAGTGACCAAATCTCGTCAAAATACGCCGACTGGTTGTCGCACGGCATCCACGTTATTACTCCCAACAAGAAAGCGTTTAGCGGCCCTTACAGCGAATACAAGGCCCTGCAGGATGCGGCGGACGAAGGTAGCTCACATTACTTCTATGAAACAACGGTAGGAGCGGCGCTTCCCGTCATCACCACACTGTGTGATTTGATACATACAGGCGATGAGGTTCGTTCCATCAGCGGAATATTCTCTGGCACGCTTGCGTATCTTTTCAATGTTTACGATGGCACAACGCCATTCTCGGAAATCGTCCGCGTCGCGAAGGAAAGCGGTTATACAGAGCCGGATCCGCGCGATGATCTGTCCGGAATGGACGTCGCTCGCAAACTGACAATTCTTGCACGTGAGCTCGGCCAGAAAATCGAGATCGGTGATTTTCCGGTTACGAACCTGGTGCCGGAGGCTTTGCAGGATTGCTCGATCGATGAGTTTCTCGAAAAACTCCCCGAGTACGACGATGAGATGCTATCGCTTTATCAGGTGGCCGTTGCTGAGAACAAACAACTTCGCTATGTCGCGCATCTGGATGCCGCAGGTAATGCTTCGGTTGGGTTGGAGCCGGTTGATGCGGATCATCCGTTCTGCAATATCAACCTCACTGACAACATCGTGCAGTTTGAAACAGAACGCTATTCCGCCAACCCGTTGGTTATCCAGGGTCCGGGCGCCGGTCCTGAGGTAACCGCCGCCGGTATTTTTGCCGATTTGCTACGACTTGCGAACTTCTTGAGTACTGGTGAAGGATATGTCTGATTTCATAACTGCATTCGGCCCCGCGTCGATCGGCAACGCTGGTGTTGGCTTCGATATGCTGGGTCTCGCACTTGCAGGCGCTGGTGATCGTGTTCTGGCCAGGCGTACCAACGGCGATCGAGTGACCGTCTCGGAAGTACGCGGCCTGGACGGCGAGCTCCACCCTTATCTGTCAACAAACGCTGACGAGAATACGGCATCAATTGCCGCGCAGGCATTATGGGACGCTCACGGCGATGGCGGCGGGGTCGAGCTCAAAGTTCATAAAGGTATTCCGTTACAGTCAGGGATGGGCAGTTCCGCCGCGTCGGCCGTGGCGGGCGCGGTTGCAACCAACGCATTGCTCAGGACACCTCTCAAAATTGAGGCATTACTGCCCTATGCGCTCGAAGGTGAAAAGTACGCCAGTGGTGGTGTGCACGCCGATAATGTCGCGCCCAGTTTGTTTGGCGGTCTTGTCCTTTGTCCCGCAGTGTTGCTACCGGAAGTCATCCAGCTACCGACACCTGCAGGCGTCAGCGTTGTCTTGCTGCACCCGGATTTGCTGGTCAATACAGCGGAATCACGTCGTGCGTTGCCGAAATCAGTTTCGATGAAGCTTTGGCTTGAGCAGCAGGGACTGTTGGCTGGATTTATTCATGCCTGCGAGACCGATAACATAGACCTTATGGGCAAGACCTTGCGTGATGTCGTAATCGAGCCGCACCGGAAGGGCAATGTGGTGTGTTTCGATGATGTGGTTGCCGCAGCAAGCAAGACAGGTGCACTCGGTTGCACACTGTCAGGCAGTGGTCCCAGTATTTTCGCCCTTTGTAAAGATCCCGATGCGCGGAACGTTGCCAGTGCTATGGAGCAGGCTTGCAGGGTGCAAGGCATTGGCTGTCAATCCTGGGTGAGCGCGATGAACGCGCCTGGTGCGTTTGTAGAGAGCCAGCTATGAAATACTTCAGTACGCGTGGCGCCGGGCCGGTCAGTCTTGATGAGGCGCTCCGCAAGGGTATAGCGAGCGATGGCGGACTTTTCCTGCCGGAGCAGCTACCGACATTTGCGGTTGCCGATTTCGATGCAGCTGACTCAATTCTGGAAGTGGCTGCGGTTTTGCTCAAACCATTTTTTGCTGGTTCTTCGCTTCAAGGAGACGTTGAGGGAATACTGGATGAGACTTTTAGTTTCCCTATTCCGGCGACAGCATTGCCAGCCGATGATCAGAACGTTTCAATGCTGGAGCTCTATCACGGCCCAACCGCTGCGTTCAAAGACATCGGAGCCGGGTTTCTCGCGGCGTGTTTGTCCAGGCTTGAAGGTGATGTCGCAAAACCTTTGACCATACTCGTCGCAACATCAGGCGATACAGGAGGGGCGGTAGCAGCTGCGTTCGACGGTCGGCCAGGCATGCGCGTAGCGGTTTTGTTTCCAGAGGGAAGAGTATCCGAGCGACAGGAGCACCAGCTTTGCTGCTGGAGCGACAACGTACTGTCGTTGAAAGTTCGTGGTGCGTTCGACGATTGCCAGTCCATGGTCAAGGCAGCGATGGCAGATCAGGATTTGTCATCCGCCCATCGATTCAGTTCTGCGAATAGCATCAATATCGGCCGCTTGTTGCCGCAGAGTACTTATTACGCCGATGCGAGTTTGCGTCACTTCAGGCGTACAGGAAACAAGCCCGGATTCATTATTCCCACGGGTAATCTGGGTAACGCTTTTGCCTGCGTCATGGCGCGCGAAATGGGCCTGCCGATCGGTCCGATCATTCTTGCAACCAACGCCAATCGAACCATTCTCGATTATTTTGACTCTCTCGAATGGTTGCCACGTACCAGCCTGCAAACGTTGGCGTCGGCGATGGACGTTGGTGATCCGAGTAACATGGAGCGCTTGCGGAAACTCATCGGCGAAGCCGATGTACTGCGCGACCAGCTGGGTGTGGCATCCGTAAGTGATGACGAGATCAGGGCCGCCATACGCCAGGACTTTATAGAGTTTGGCTTTGCGACCTGTCCGCACACAGCAACTGCAACGCACACCTGGCGTCAGTTGGAGCCTGGACTTGCCAGACAGCACGACTGGATTCTGGTCGCGACGGCGCATCCTGCGAAATTCGAGACGATCGTTGAGCCACTGATCGGCGAACAGGTACCCCTGCCACAGGAGCTGGAAGAAATATTGTCGCGCCCGGCGCACTCGGTATTGATTGAACCGAATCTGGCGTCGCTTGCCGCTTCCTTAGAGGACGTAGGATAATCGAATCCTATGAATGAGTTCTTTCAGCCTGCTAATAATCCCTGGCTGCTGCCGTTGGCCGCCGTTGCTTTTCTGCTGCTCGCATGGCTTGTGTACCGTTTCGTGCGCGGTCGAAGTGGTGGGCTGGACGGGGCATTGGCTGACATCAGTTTTGATCGCATTGAAGGTATTATTATCCCCAATGCAGACGAGGGTGAAATCCTGGTCGATTACCTGTTGCTGACTGTAAAAGGGCTGCTGATTCTGGAGGTCAAGGACGATCAGGGAATCGTGTTCGGTGGCGATAAATTGCAGGATTGGACTGTCATCAATGACGAACGTCGTTACACCTTCTCGAATCCTCAACCGGCACTGTACGACCGAATCGCGGCCGTCCGACAAATTGTGCGCGAAGTCCCGGTCGCAGGCAGAATCCTGTTTCTGGATGGCGCAGATTTTGCCAAGGGTGTGCCCGATCTGGTGACGAATCTCGCGGAGCTCGTGAGTGAATTCGGTGAACCTGACAAGAACGCGGCAAAGTTCAAGATTGAAGCCTTTAAGCCGCATTGGGCATTGATTCGCAAAGAAGCGCTGGGTAGCGACTCTCCGTAGGCGCCCATGCCGATCATCGCGCTGTTCTAATGCAACCGATCTGAGATGTAAATTGTCGCAACAATTTTTGCTCGGGTTTGTCGTATACTGGCAATAATGAGCCGCAAATTCCAACAACGTCGTGCCGCCATGCTGTCGGCAATCCTGATTTGTCTCGTCGTAGTAAATGTACATGCGGCGGCCCATTTGGGTACGGGCAGCATCGAATGCGAACTTTGCTCAACCAACCACGATCCGTCGGATGTCATTGTAGCTGAGGAGGCAAGCTGCCTGCTGCTACCGCCTGCACCAAAGCCGTTCGAACAGCGAGAGCAGCATTTTCGTGTCGCTCCTTGCTTCTCAGTTCAGCAACGCGGCCCTCCATCATTATTTAGTTAGGCCTGAACTTCGTCACGGCATTGTGGCGAGCTGACTTATCTAGTGAAAATGGAGGCGATGCATGCGTATCGACTTTTTGAAAGGTGCCGCTCTGGTACTTCTATCCATCTACTCCAGCGGAGTAGCCGCTCAGGATTCTGAGATTGCGTTATTGCGGGCTTCGCTCGCGGAGCTTCGCTCTGAATACGACGCAAGAATTACTGATCTGGAAAATCGTCTTGCGGCTGCCGAGCAAAATGCCATGCAGGCAAACTACGCGACGCAGCAAGCTGTTTCCGTACCTGTCAGTACCGATGCTGGCGGGGGCAGTAACTCGGCATTCAATCCCGCGATTGGCTTGATCTTCCAGGGACAGGCATGGAATTACAGCCAGAACCCTGACGCACACCTGATTCCGGGTTTCCCGCTGGGCGGTGAGGCTGGTCCTGTAGCAGAGGGTCTTGGGCTTGGCGAGACTGAGCTCGTTATGAGCGCTAACGTCGATGACAAATTTTCTGCCTTGCTGACTGCGGCGCTGGCGATTGAGGACGGTGAGTCTGTCATTGAAGTTGAAGAGGCCTGGGTTGAGGCGACCGCGCTGCCGGCAGGCTTTGGCGCCAGATTTGGTCGCTTTTTTTCGGGTATTGGCTACCTGAATGTCAAGCACGCCCACCGCTGGGACTTTGCCGATCAGCCGTTGCCGTATCAGGCGTTCCTCGCGAATCAATACATCGACAATGGCGTGCAGATTCGCTGGCTGGCTCCCACAAACCTCTACATGGAGTTTGGTGGTGAACTACTGCAAGGAGATCGATATCCGTCCGCTGGTAGCGCGCATTCAGGTGCGGGTAGTTACTCTGCGTTTGCGAATTTCGGTGGTGATGTTGGGGTTAACAACAGCTGGCTTGCGGGTGTTTCCTATCTTGATGCCACGGCGATCGAGCGTCCTTCAGGGGATGAAGATGACCCGCTATTATTTAACGGCGAGTCGCGTCTGGCAACGGCACAATTTGTCTGGAAATGGGCCCCGAACGGGAACTGGAAGAATCGAAACCTCATCGTGCAAGCCGAGTATCTGCAGCGTCGTGAACGCGGTGAGTATTCGTTGCCTGGGATGGCTCCTGCCAATTACGACGTCGATCAGGATGGCTGGTATTTACAGGCCGTTTATCAGCCGATACCTCGATGGCGAGTAGGTGGTCGAATCGATGCGCTGTCATCCGACGACCCCGGGCCGGCGTTTGATGGAACCTTGCTGGCGACGCCCGGGAGCGATCCGCGACGATTCAGTTTCATGGCAGATTGGTCGAACAGCGAGTTCAGTCGCTTGCGTTTGCAATTTACCAAAGACGAATCCGGGTTTATTGATGGCTATCACTGGGGGCTTCAATACATTCACAGCATCGGCGCTCACGGCGCCCATTCTTTCTAAGGGGATGCTCATGTCACGAATCATTCAGTTGCTGATGTTGCTTGTTCTCCCCATCGCTGCGCAGGCGGAACTCGAGATATTCGCTTGCGAACCGGAATGGGCTGCGCTGGCGGCCGAAATTGGCGGTGCTGAGGTGAACACTTACAGCGCCACAACGGCTTTGCAGGATCCGCACTACATTCAGGCACGACCGAGCCTGATCGCGAGGG
>JAJFKQ010000228.1 GCA_021773155.1 Woeseiaceae bacterium
GCCGAAAGTGAGCGGCGGTCAACCGGCCGCTCACGACGATCAAAATCCTTGAGGATGTGGGTCAGGGTACGGCTGATTTTAGTCTGAATCCGAATCATCTCGACCTTTGGCCAGGTCGCTCTTTCGCCCATCGTAATTAAGTCCATGATCTCTTCAGTAGATCGATGTGCGAGCAACTTCAACGGATTAAAAAAGTGCTTCTCCGGCAATATATTGATATCGCCAACGTAATCCTGATTGATCACGCTCAATGCAACATTCGTCAGCCGGTTCGCCGCCGGGACTAGTGACAGCGGCGTCTCCATGATCGCTGCGGACGCATTAATCCACTCACGAGCGGTTCGCCTGCCGGCCTGTTTAAGGGTTGATATCATTCCTCGATCGGCAGTGGGATCGGTGATGAAAGGAAAGATGTGTGGATTCACCTGGCTGACGATAAAGTGGTTAACGCCATATAAGCGCGACAGCCGTTTGGCCGGCAGGTCATGGCTCAAAGAGCCGTCAACCCATTTGCGCGATGGCATGTAAGCCTGTCTCTCGCCGTGGTCGTTTTTTGCGAACAGTGCGACCGGCGGGTAAAAACCGGGAACGGCCGCAGACGCCAGGATCGCATCGCGCACGTAGACGTTGGGTGTAGTGATTGCGTTTAGCAACCGCGATGACTGATGTCGTTCTGCAGCGGCGATCGAAACGTTCAGGTGTCGACCGGTCAGCTTGTAGGCCTCTTGAAACGTGAGGTTGGGAAGCAAGCGCTCAAGTACGGTGCGGACCTCGCCTGCTGTCGCAACACTCGGTTTCAGCGCTTCAAAATGCCGCAGCAGGCTTTCGTCGCGCTTGATCTCGTGCACCAGGAATTCGGGGTCGAAGATTCTTTCGAGGTCCTTGTCCGAGAGCGTACTGACGAGACAGCCGACGATCGCTCCACCACTACTGCCTGACAGGATGTCCGGCAGAATGCCCTGTTGCCAAAGGACCTTGACGACGCCGATATGAAAAAACAGGAATGAGCCAGCGCCGCTCATCATCAAGGCGGTACTGCCGTAGCAGTGCTGGGCGCGCTGAAAGAAATCATGTAGCTCATCTTCCGGGATGCCGCTCGCCTCGGGACTGGCCAGGAGTTCGAGTGCCCCGGCCACTTCATCCACATAGTTGACGATGAGTTTCTTGGTGCCGAATTTTGCTTTGCGGTAAAGATCGGCGCGGCCTATGCCATCAATATTGCCGTGTACGCCTTCGTTGAGCGCGTACAATACTCCGAGGTAGTCCTTATTTTTGCGCAGTTTGCGCAGTCTTCGGAGGCGGCGGCGAATGGATGTGTGATCGAAGTCTTCTGATTTGTCGTCGGACTTCCAACGCGCAAGTTCCGTACCTTTGTCATAGGCGATGGCCGCGTGTTTCCACTCGTCATAACTTGTGGCCGCATCCATGTCCGCCTGCAGGCGTTTCGTCCCGGAAAAAACCATGTCGTTTTACGTCCTTATCGACACTCAAATTACTGCTGAGAGGAGTAGCGTACACCGTCCGCCAAAGCGGGGCGAGCCTTTGTCGCGCAGATTGGACGGGCAGGCGGTTTTTTTGAGATAGTGCCTGAATTGCGGCGTTATGACAGGTGAGAATGATTACCATGAAGCGCGACACAAGAACCCAGATCCTCGTCGCGAGTCTGTCGCTTTTCAACGAGCAGGGCGAGCCAAACACCACGACAAATGACATCGCCAATGAGGCGGAAATTAGTCCCGGGAACCTGCATTACCACTTTCACAAGAAGGCGAACCTGGTCGAGGCACTACTCGTCGAGTTCCAGGCTGACGCACGTCGCGTTCTGGACCCGCCGACCGGTGACGAAACCACGATAGACGACTTCTGGGCGTTCCTGCACTTGCTGTTGGAGGTGCTTACGGCTTATCGGTTCCTGCTGCGCGACATGGAAACGCTGGTCGCGACCTACCCAAAGGTGGGTCACGCGCTCAAGGGTTTTTCAAAAGGCCTGACGGCTATCATGCAACTTTATATTGAGGCCCTGCGGCGCAACGATTTCCTGGAAGTTGACGACCGCGAAGTGCCTGTTATGAGTCGCAATCTGGTGCTGATATCGCTGTTCTCCGAGCGCTTTGACGAAATTTCGGATACTGCGTCATCGGTGGATGTCTCCGCGCTCAGAATCGCACGATCCGTGCTCGGTATCTTGATGCCGCACTCGTCTCAAGAGGGATCACAACTCATCGCAGAGTTGGCGGAGCACTATCGTTAATCCAAAACCATAGCAAGCACACATAAAAAGGGCTGCAGATGCAGCCCTCAAAAAAGTCGCAAGTAGGGGGGGGGTTACTTGGCGACTTGTGCAAGCACTTTATCGAGCTTGCGATCCAGCTTCTTCAGATCGCTGGTTGTTGCAACCGGTGAATAGTCCAGAACAGTTTTCACAGCGGATTCGGCACGCTTGGTAACTTCCTTGCGTGTTGCCTTGACCTGCTTGACCACTCGATCACCGAAGTCATCCAGCGAGTCCTGAGCCTGGTCGCGAACTTTCTCACCGTCTTTGGCCAGTGCTTCGAATTTCTTGTCGAAGTCAGACTGGGCCTGTGAGGCGAGGCCGAGACCAGCCAAAAATGCTTTGTTCGCGATAATGATCGGTCGTTCAACGATCGTGCCTTCGAACCGATCTACGATCGATTTGGCCTGTGCTTTCAATTGAGTGGCCGTTTTCTTTGCTGCCATTTCGATTCTCCTTGCAAATAGTGATTAACTAGATGGTTTCTTCTTGGAAGCCTTTTTCTTCGCTGCTTTTTTCCTATCCCCGGCAGGGGGCTTAGCCGTAGCCTTCTTAGCCGTAGCCTTCTTAGCCGGAGCCTTCTTAGCCGGAGCCTTCTTACTGGCCGCTTTAGGCTTTTCAACAGACTTCAGCAGTCGATCCAGCTTGGCATTCAACTTGTCGAGGTCATGCTTGCTGGCAACGCCGAGACGGCCAAGTGCGCTATCAACACGGGAGTCAAAAACGCTCTGTAGCTTGTTCATCTGCGGTGTCTCACGCATCTGGTCAAGTAGTCCCGTCGCTTTGGTCTGAGCATCGTCAGCCATGCCGCGAATGGCATCCTGAACGTCATCAATCAGAGATTCGGTCTTGTCTGAAGCGTCTTTGCGGAAGGATTCGCCCTGTTTCATGAGCTTGTCGAATGCCTTGCTGCCGACTTTCTGCGTGTTGGCAAGGGCTCCGAGACCGGCGAGGAATGCGTGCTCGAGCTGTTCAGCGACTTCAGCCGTTCGGCCGCTGTCCTTTTGTTTCGATTTCCGTTTCTTGTCTACCATGATGGTCTCCTGAAAAGTGCATAGTGCTTCTATGGAGACAATGGTAGGGGGCTAATCTAGGGTGGTCACACTAATGTTGCAGCACCTGCCCGATCAGTGGCTTGTAGCGATCGATAAACTTCTCCAGGGCAAGGCGTGCTTTGGAAAGGTGCGTTTCGTCCATGGGAAGTGACAGGAACAGGTCACCCCGGCCGCACACCAACACGCCATCGAGAAGCAGCTCCATATGCAAAAGCGGGCGCAGAGACCGGCATCCAGTGCTGATGTCAGACGGCCGTTTCGTTGGTCCGCTCGAAAAGTGAATCGCGACTATCGAGCCCAGTCCGTTGGCGTACATCGGCACTGCCTTGGCGGCAAACATTTCATTGAGTGAAAGGCGAAACGCCTCGGACCAGTCGAAAAATTCTTTAGCACGTTGCGGCGTGTATATTTCGCCGACGGCTGCGCAGCCGGCTGCCATGGAACAGACGTTATTATTGAAGGTGCCGGCATGGGCCAGGGCGCCACTCGTTTTCGGATTGAACTGCCCCATGACTTCAGCACTGCCACCGAAGGCACCCGTCGGCAACCCTCCGCCGATGAATTTACCCAGAGTGGTTATGTCGGGCGTGATGCCGAGCATTCCCTGAATACCCGCAGCGCCGAGACGGGCCGTTTTGACCTCATCAAAAATAAGCAGCGCTCCGACTTCCTTCGTCATTTGCCGCAGCATTTCAAGAAAGCTCCGGTCAGCCTTGATATTGCCACCGGCACCCAAAACAGGCTCGATAATGACAGCGGCAAGCTCCTCGCCCACCTGGTTGATCAGTTCGGCCGTGCCGTCGATATCGTTATAGTCGGCGAGGACAAAATCGAAGGGCATGTTGAGCGCGCACCGCCCGCCGAGAAACTTGATGACGCCGCCGTGGTAAGCGTCGTTAAAGGCAAGCAGCTTGTTGCGGCCGGTCTCGACTCGGGCTGTGGTTAATGCCATTAGATTGGCTTCGGTACCCGAGTTGCAAAACCTGACCATTTCAATGGAAGGAAACCGCTCGCAGAGCAGGCTTCCTAGCTCTCTTTCGTACGGCGTCGGCGCACCCATCGCAACGCCACTGTCGAGGGCCTTGTGTATCGCCGACTTGATGACGTCATTCGAATGACCGAACAGGCCCGCGGAATACTCGCCCACAAAATCCACGTATCGATGGCCGTCCAGGTCTGTTAGCTCGGCACCGTCTCCCCCGACCATAGTGAGCGGGAACGGATCATAATGAAGAACGGTGCGCGTGTTGCCTCCGGGAAAATACCGTTCCGCACTCTTGTCTGCCGCTTGGCTAAGAGGATTCTGAGACGCATAGCGCGACCGGGCGTTTTCAATGGCTAGATTCAGTGATTCCATTTTATCTGTCACACAAGCTGTGGTTATTTCGCTGGCAGTATAGTCGCGCCAGTACTTTTTTCGACTTCTTCAAACGTGATGCCCGGTGCCAGCTCGACGACCTGGAACCCATCCGGGGTGACATCAATCACGGCAAGGTTGGTATAGATCCGAGATACAACGCCCGGCCCGGTCAGTGGATAGCTGCACTTCTCGACCAGCTTCGGTTCGCCGGTCTTTGTCGTGTGCTGGGTAATCACGTAGATATTCCTGACGCCCTGAACGAGGTCCATAGCACCGCCTACGGCGGGAATGGCGTCCGGTGCGCCCGTGGACCAGTTGGCAATGTCCCCGTTGGCCGCGACCTGCATAGTGCCGAGCACACAAACATCGATGTGACCGCCACGAATCATGCTGAAGCTGTCGGCATGGTGGAAATAGGAGGCGCCGGGCACTGTTGTTACATACTTCTTGCCGGCGTTCATCAGGTCCAGATCGCGTTCGTCTTCCGCCGGTGGCGGTCCCATCCCCAGCAAGCCGTTCTCTGTGTGATAAATGAATTCGCGACCTTCGGGCACAAACTGTGTGACCAGTTCCGGAATGCCTATGCCTAAGTTGACGTAGGAGCCGTCGGGTATGTCGAGGGCCGCTCTTGCTGCCATTTGTTCTCTTGTCCAGCCAGTACTCATGGGTAACTCGCTCCCTCGGCAATCAGGGTGTCCTCGTGGACGGGATCGGCAACCTCGACAACGCGATTGACAAAAATCCCGGGCGTGATGACATGCTCGGGATCGATATCACCCGCAGCCACCAGGTGCTTCGTCTGCACGATGGTTGTCGTGGCGGCCATGCACATCAAGGGACTGAAGTTCCGGGCTGTCTTGTTGTAGGTCAGGTTGCCAAGCGGGTCGGCGACTTCACACTTGACCAACGCAAAATCGGCCTCGAGCCAAGGCTCCATCACGTAGCTACGGCCATTGAACTCTCGTTGCTCTTTGCCTTCGGCCAGGACCGTGCCGACTGTTGTCGGCGTGTAGAAGGCCGGTATCCCGGCGCCCGCCGCACGGATGCGTTCGGCGAGTGTGCCCTGGGGGACAAGTTCGAGTTCGATCTTGCCCTCGCGGTACAGCTTCGGGAATACTCTTGACTGGCTGGATCGCGGAAAGGAGCAGATCATCTTGCTCACCTGGCCGTTGGCGATCAGAGCTGCCAGCCCCACCTCGCCGTTGCCGGTATTGTTATTGATCAGCGTAAGATCTTTGGCGCCCTGGTCAATCAATGCATGAATGAGTTCTATCGGGCTGCCTGAAGCACCAAACCCGCCCACCATTACTACTGCGCCGTCAAAAACATCCTCGACAGCCGCAGCTACCGATGGACTCTTCTTGTTAATCACAGAAAAACCTCCGTTTTTTCCCAAAGCGCCTCGATCCGGTCGATACGGTTCGTCGCATCGTCCTGAAGTTCCTTCGCGACGTCGGCAATGAGTAACTCGCACATCAAGACTACCGGCGCTGAACTGTCGAACGGGCCGATAGCCGGAACCTCGATCTGACACCAGGTATCAGCCAGCTCCACCAACGGAGACAGCGGACTGTCGGTAATTGCCACGACGGTAACGCCGGCGTCTGCGAAGACACGGGCGGCGGTAGCGACCTGGCGCCGGTAGCGAAAGAAGTCGAACACTACGACCACATCGCACGGCCCGGCATCGCTCAGCGCGGTACCAAACGAGTGTTCCTCAAGTGAGCGTACGCCCGACCGCACCATGGACAGGCCACTGTGCAGCGCATGAGCACCTGCCTGAGAGGTCTCTCCAGAGAGGATCCAGACTTTTTCTGCACGCACGACAGGCGCGGCCAGTTCTGCTATTCGTCCGTCTTCAAGCGCATCCAGCACGGCTGAGATGGCACCATTGATGACATCCCTGGCCGGTGGTGCCGTCTTGCCATCACTTCTGATTCTCTCGCTGGGACGCGACAGGCGATGCGATAAATCGCTGCGCACATGGTGTTGCAGCGTTGTGTAGCCATCGAAACCGAGCTTGTTGGCGAAACGCACAATAGAGGGCCTGCTGGTGCCGACACGGCCCGCCAGATCCGAGACAGTGCCGAAGGCAAGCAGGGTGGGCTCGGCCAGCACGGCCTCCGCGATACGTCGCTCCGTGGGCGTAAGTTCGCTGCTGACGGCCGCGACCAAGTCCGATGTGGATGTATCTGGACCCATAATGTTCATATTGTTACAATATCACAGATATTCCGTTCAATGTGTTACATTACTGTCCGGTAGCAATATTGGAAAGAGGCACGACATGGCAACTGCAGGCAAATACGTTCCGACGGAAAGAGAGCAGGCGTTCAGGGACACGATTGAGAATCCCAAGTACGATCGCGAGATCATCAACGGTCTGAAACCTTTCTTCGACGACAAGGCGCCGGACGCTATCAAGGGTTTTTACTCCAGGGACGAACTCTCGGCATTGCTGGAACTTAAGGGTACGGAGCGTGATGTAGAGACACGCATGCCGGTGAAGATGACTCGCCACTTTTACGAGATGGCCCGAAACAGCTTACCGCTGCAAAGACTCGTCAAGGCCAACCCGGATGAAACGCTGAACCTCGCAGGCTCGGAAGATCCGGGACACCAGATGGACTTTGCGCCGGTCGAAGGGCTGCTGCACAAATATGAAATGGGTCTGCTGTATGCAGTGTCTACTTGCTCGGCACATTGCCGCTTCTGTTACCGCGAAGAGCTAATCAGCCAGAAGGAAGTTGAACGCCAGGACGGCACCGTCGCCAAGAAAGGACTGGCGAAGATCCCTGAGGTTACCGACTACATAAAGGCACACAACAAAATCGTTGCCACAAACGGCGGCCGACACCCGGACACGGGTCGCGAGAAATTGCGCGAGGTCCTGCTATCCGGCGGTGACCCGATGGCATTGCCAAACCGCAAGGTTGGCGCCTGGATGGCCGCACTCGCAGAGGCGGGGGTGGAGTCGATCCGGCTGGGCACCAAAGAGATGTCGTTTCATCCGAAGCGTTTCGACGAAGCCTTCCTGTCGATGATGGACAACTTCCACGAGACTTACCCCGATATCGGATTCCGGTTGATGATCCACTTCAATCACCCGGATGAATTCCTGTTGAAAGGTGACGATGGTGAATATCTCACCAATCCAAACGGCTCACTCAAGTGGCACGAGGACACCAAAAAGGCCATTGAGGGCGTTACGTCACGCGGCTGGATTAATGTCGAGAACCAGGCACCGATCATCAAGGGAATTAATGACGACGCTGAAGCGCTTCGAGTAATGCAACGTGCGCTGTACCGGGTTGGCGTTAACAACCACTACTTTTTCTGCGGCCGTGACATTGTCGCGTACCGGCACTTCAATGTGCCGATCGAAACGGTGTGGAATCTCCTCAACGAATCCCAAAAGGGTTTGTCCGGCGTGGAATCACATGCGCGCCTGTCGATTACCCATTACAAGGGCAAGACCGAGGTCGCTGCAGTGACCAACGAGCCGATCCCCGGCGTTCCGGGAACCGAGAACGGTGTGGTGATCTTCAAGATCCTGCGCAACGCGCTGGACGCTCCGGACCGCGGTAAGGTCTGCATCGTCGGGCGCAACCCGGATGCCATCTGGTTTGACGATTATGAGGATCGCGTCATCTTCGACGAGGCCGGATTGTTCGACTACAGACGAGTCGACAAGAAAACGGTTGAGCTTGAAGAACAGGTTGAAGCAGCCGTCGGATAAAGACCCTCAACAACGCGCCAGTTCGACTGCAATCTCGGCAGCAACTTGCGCGTTGTTGATTACCAGCTGGATATTCGCCGCAAGACTCTTGCCCCCGGTCTTCTCAGCGATACGTGCCAACAAGAACGGCGTGGTCTCTTTCCCGATAATCCCCAGCTGCCCCATCTCAGCTAGCGCGTCTTCGATCACGGCGTCAATCTCGTTACGGTCAAGCGCATGTTCTTCCGGAATCGGTACTGCAATAACCATCCCGCCGTCCAGCCCCATCTTTCGTTTCGCGGCAATTGCAGCCGCGACCTCAGCGGCTGAGTCCACTCGATAGTCCACAGGATAGCCGCTCTCGCGCGTGTAAAAGGCGGGCAAAATGTTCGTCTGAAAACCCGCCACCGGTACACCCTTGGTCTCGAGATACTCCAGCGAGCGACCAATATCGAGAACCGATTTGATGCCGGCACAAACCACAGCGACGTTACTGCGAGCGAGTTCATCAAGATCTGCAGAAACATCCATGGTTTCCTCAACGCCCCGATGCACGCCGCCTATGCCACCGGTTGCGAATACGCGGACGCCGGCCATGGCGGCGATAATCATCGTGGCGGCCACCGTTGTCGCTCCGTCTTCGTTGCGAGCGACGACAAAGGGCAGGTCGCGCCGACTGCATTTGACGACGTCGGTGCCGCGCTTGCCAAGTTGCTCGATCTCTTCGGTTGTCAGCCCGGCTTTAAGGCGGCCATTCAAGATGGCGATTGTGGCCGGGACGGCACCGGCCTGACGAACAGTCTCTTCTACCAACAAGGCGGTCTCGACGTTTTGCGGGTAGGGCATGCCGTGGCTGATGATGGTGGATTCGAGTGCCACGACGGGTTCGCCGGTAGAAATCGCCGCAGCGACCTCAGGCGCGACATCGAGAAAGTCGGCCTCCATGGCACGGTTGACGGCGGCAAGTGAAAGGGAAGGGCTGCTCGTTGCCGCGTGCGACAAGGTGATGTCGGCCGCGGTAATCGCGAATCGTAATGTATCGTTCAAGTCGAAGTCCTTTAGCCAGGCGTATGCAAGTCCAGCAAGAAATGCGTCGCCTGCACCTCCGGCGTTTTGCACGTCGCGTTTTCCATTCGCCGGTTGTTGGCTGCCTTGAGCCTCGGTTGTGCTGTAAAAAACACCGTACTCACCACGCGTAATAAAGACGCGCTCGACGCCCTCACCGTGCAAATGACTCGCGACCTTACTCAACTGCTCCGGCGTTTGCGCATCCAGTCCGGTGAGTGCCTCGGCTTCAATCGTGCTGGTCTTCAGTGTGTGAATAGAGGACAGGTACAGTTTGAGTCGCGGTGCTTTGCTCGTCGAAACGGTATCGGCAAAGATCGCTTTATCGGCAAACGTGTCCGTAAGCCAGGCGAGGGCATCGTC
>JAJFKQ010000229.1 GCA_021773155.1 Woeseiaceae bacterium
CGAACAGCAATGTCAAAAGAAGCCGTCATTTGCGTCCACGGGTATCTTTCCCATGGCACCGGCATGTATTTGATCAAACGGCGATTGGAGCGCGAATACGGGATGCGCGCTTTGCTGTTTAACTACCCGTCCGTACGCGGAACACTCGATGAGAATGCGGCAGCGTTGGCCGCTTTCATTCACGAACAGGATATTGACGGGGTTCATATCGTCGGGCACAGCCTGGGTGGTGTACTTGCGTTACGCATGCACGCCAATAATCCGGACTTCCTGCCGGGCAGAGTTGTTTGCCTGGGTGCACCTCTCACCGGGTCTCGTGCAGCCAATTTCCTGAACGAACTCGAGTGGGCAGAAGAGATAATCGGCAAGTCGGTCCCGGCGGCGATGATTCATCAAACCGCCAATGACTGGGCGTCACATGTTGCGGAGCACCGGGACATAGGCGTGATAGCCGGGACAGTGCCGCTGGGATTTGGACGCCTCTTTGCCAACTTCGATGAAGATAACGATGGCACTATCGGTGTCTCTGAGACCCGCCTCGACGGCGCCAAAGATCATCTGATCATGCCGGTGAGTCACAAAGGCATGCTGGTCTCGGCGGTCGTCGCGGACCAGGCAGCCGCATTCATCAAACGCGGCGAATTTCTTCGACAACAATAGTTAAGGTGACAGTGACCTTAACTATTGTCGCGTTTACAGGTCTTTCAGCTTGTAGAGTGCGTCGAGTGCATCACGCGGCGTCATAGCGTCGGGATCGAGTGCGTTGACAGCATCATGGATCGGATCATCGACCGGTTCGTTGATGTTGAGGTCGAGCTGCGCTTGTGGACTGTCTTTATTGGCCGCTTGTTGCGACTCGAGCAATTTCAGGTAAGTCTTCGCGCGGCGAATTACGTCGTTGGGAACTCCGGCCAACGAGGCGACCTGCAAGCCGTAGCTTTGGTTCGCCGGACCGGCCCTTACCGAATGCAGGAAAACCAGTTGCCCCTCGTGCTCGGTTGCGTCCAGATGTACGTTGTCGCAGCCATGCAATTCCTGTGCGAGCGCTGTCAGCTCAAAATAGTGGGTCGCGAATAGCGTAAACGCCTTAGTTTTTTCGCCCATGTGGTGAGCTGCGGCCCATGCCAGCGACAGACCGTCGAAAGTACTGGTGCCACGACCAATTTCATCCATGAGCACGAGACTCTGTTCGGTCGCATTGTTTAGAATGGTAGCGGTCTCGGTCATCTCCACCATGAACGTCGATCGCCCACCGGCCAGGTCATCCGAAGCGCCTATGCGTGTGAAGATCCGGTCGACTGGCCCAATTCTCAGCTTGTCGGCCGGCACATAGGAACCGACATGCGCGAGTATAACTATCAACGCGGTTTGCCGCATGTAGGTCGATTTACCTCCCATGTTCGGGCCGGTAATCACCAGCAGGCGTCTGTCTTCACCCAGTGACACATCGTTCGCAATGAACGGTGCATCGATAACCTGCTCAACGACGAGATGGCGACCGCCGTCAATTTCAATGCACGGCAGGTCACTAGTCTCCGGTTTCGATAGATTCAAGGTCTCCGCGCGTTCTGCAAAGCACGTGAGAACGTCGAGTTCTGCGAGTCCGGCGGCAGTAAGTTGCAACTCGCCGAGCACAACGTGCAGCTTGTCGAGCAACTCTTCATAAAGGTGCTTCTCGCGGGACAATGCACGTTCGCGGGCGCCGAGAACCTTATCCTCAAATTCTTTTAGCTCCGGCGTGATGTAACGCTCGGCCGCTTTCAGTGTCTGCCGGCGCACATATTCGACAGGCGCTTTGTCCGCCTGCATTCTGCTGATCTCAATGTAATAGCCGTGCACGCGGTTATACCCAAGCTTCAGTTTCGCGATACCGGTTCGCTCACGTTCGCGCAGTTCCAGATCGACGAGATACTGGTCCGCGTTTTCGGCGATCGCACGCAAGTCATCGAGCTCATCGTCGAAGTCCGCGGCAATCACTCCACCGTCGCGAATCAGCATCGGTGGGCTATCAATGATTGCCTTCTCAAGCAGGTGCTGTTGTGCTCGATGTTCGCCGATCTGTTCTGCCAGTTCGGCAAGCAACGGTGCATCGATGCCGGCAATCTGCTTTTGCAGTTCGGGTAGTCTCGACAGTGCCTCGGATAGCTGGCGGAGATCGCGCGGCCGGGCAGAGCGTAAGGCGACGCGCGACAGTATGCGCTCGACATCACCGATGCCATCGAGTGTTTCCTGCATTGGCACGACGGCACCGGTGGTGATCAATGCGTCGATAGCCTGGTAGCGCGACTTCAGAATTTCTGCGTTTCGCAGGGGTCGTTGAATCCAGCGTCGCAGCAGTCGGCTGCCCATCGCTGTCTGGCAGTGGTCCATGACACCGGCCAGAGTGTGTTGATGCAGTCCGCTCAAGGACTCTTCGAGTTCGAGATTCCTGCGTGTGGGACCGTCCATGATGAGGGCATCATCGCGAAGCTCGGCCTTGATTGACTGCAAATGTGGTAGCGATGCCTTTTGCGTGTCGTTGACATATTGCAGCAAGGCCCCGGCTGCGGCTATGCCGTGGGGAAAACCTTCGCAGCCAAAGCCGCCCAGATCCCGAGTTCCGAATTGATTGCACAGCAGTCGAGTCGAGCTGTCGAGTTCGAAGTGCCACGGCGGCCGGCGGGTAACCCGAATCCTGTCGTTGAATGATTCGTCGAAAGAGTGGTCTTCGTCCACGATGAGTTCGGCGGGCCGCAGTCGCTCTATTTCTCCGAACAAAGACTCCTGATCAGGTGCCTCAGCCAGTCGAAAGCGGCCAGCGGATAAATCCAGCCACGCGATGCCGTACGCGCCACCGCTGCCGAATACTGCCGCGACGATATTGTCGCGGCTTGCGGAAAGCAGCGCATCGTCAGTCAGAGTCCCCGGCGTTACGATACGAGTGACTTTTCGATCGACCGGACCCTTGCTGGTCGCCGGATCGCCAATCTGCTCGCAGATCGCGACCGATTCACCTTTGCGCACGAGTTTTGCGAGGTAGCCCTCGACAGCGTGGTAGGGGACGCCACACATTGGAATAGCGTTGCCGCCCGACTTGCCGCGTGCTGTTAGCGTGATGTCCAGCAAGGATGCCGCGCGTTTCGCGTCGTCGTAAAAAAGCTCATAGAAGTCACCCATACGATAGAACACGAGCATGTCCGGATAATCGGACTTGATCCCGAGGTACTGGCGCATCATCGGTGTGTGGACGGGTGTGACTTCGGCTTTCATTCTCGGTAGGCGCGCGTTCATGCGCGCGATTCATTATTATAGACGGGTGAAAATACTGCATGTCGAAACCGGACGCCATTTTTTGGGCGGCCCGCAGCAGGTTGTCTACCTGATCAACGCGTTACGCGAGCGAGGTCATGACAGCACGCTGGTTTGTCCGCCCGATTCCGGCATTGACGGCGTTGCGCGAATGGACGGAATCCGGGTTCAAAATCTCTTTTGCGCAGGCGATCTTGATTTGCCGTTCGCATACCGACTTTCGCAGTTCCTGAAAGAGCATGCACCGGACATCGTCCATTGCCACAGCCGCCGTGGCGCTGATCTGCTTGGCGGGCTTGCCGCGTCGTACGCCGATATCCCGGCCGTCGTCTCTCGTCGGGTGGACAACACCGAGATGCGATTGATGGCGGCGCTGCGCTACAAACCGTTTCGAAAAATCATCGCGATTTCGGAGGCGATTGCCGATGTCCTGCGCGAGCACGATGTTGCGGATGAGCGCATTGCTGTCATTCGTAGCGCCGTCGATGCAGGAGCCTTCGCCAGCGAACCTGATCGCGATGCCTTCAGGAAAGAATTCGGTATCGATGAAGGCGCGTTCGCTATCGCGGCGGCCGGTCAGCTGATTCCACGAAAAGGACAGCGCTATTTGCTGCAGGCTGTCGCGGGTTTGGTACACCAACATACCAAGATCAAGCTGGTGGTATATGGAGACGGATACCTTGATGTGCAACTACGAGCGCAAGCCGTTTCTCTGGGGCTGGAAGACGTGGTGCAGTTTGCTGGATTCCGTGACGATCTCGACAGTTTCATAGCTTGTTTTGACTTGTTTGCACACCCGGCGCTAACGGAGGGGCTTGGCGTTGCTGCCTTAAAAGCGGCCGCAGCCGGAGTCCCGGTTGTCGGCTTCGATGCGGGTGGAATAAAGGAGGCTGTCGAACATGGAAAGACCGGCCTGCTGGTTCCGGCAGAAGACGTTGAAAGCTTGCAGGAAGCGATTGGGACTTTGATTGACGATGACCCGATGAGGGAGCAGATGAGTATCGCCGGCAGAGAACGGATGCAAAATGTGTTCACGATCGCTACGATGGCGGATAAGCACATCGCACTGTACGAATCGGTATTGAATGGCTGATCACGAATCAATTAGAAAACTTGCCAAAGCACTGGTAGAGGAACTCACTGAGTCCGGCAAAGCCGTCGCGACGGCAGAGTCCTGCACGGGCGGCTGGGTTGCGAAAGCGATTACAGATATTGCCGGCAGCTCGGCCGTGTTTGGTTACGGCATCGTGAGCTACTCCAACGGTGCGAAAGAATCGATTATAGGCGTGCAGAACAAGACCCTCGAAGACCATGGCTCGGTCAGCTCGGAAGTTGTTGAGGAGATGGCGAAAGGGACGTTGCGGCTTAGCGGTGCTGACATCGCGGTGGCCGTGAGTGGAGTTGCTGGTCCCGACGGTGGTACGAAAGAAAAACCCGTCGGCACGGTTTGGTTCGGGTGGGCAGTGCGAGATGGCACGAATGCCTTGATCGACACCAGTTGCGAAAAATTCACCGGCGACCGGGAGCTTATCCGGGAAGCATCAGTTGCCTACGCATTGCAGGGAATCAGGGAGCGCATCGAATCGTGAGCACGAAACAGCTGTTTTTCGCGTTGTGGCCGGATAATCGGCAACGGGACAGGTTACGCGATGTCATAAATTCGGTGGTGAAGACGGTGGAAGGAAAGATCGTCGATCGACACAGCTGGCATGTCACCCTGCCGTTTATCGGCGAGTTTGAAGAAAGTCGAATCCCCGAATTGCAGGCACTTGCGAGTCAGATCGAAGTTGAACCGTTTCGCCTCGTATTCGATCGTCTCGAATATTGGGCGCGGCCGAAAGCGGCCTGCCTGGTTGCGGCAACGGTACCCACTGAACTTGAAAAGCTCATGGCCTCGCTGTACTCGGTACTGGAGGAGGTCGGTGTGACGCCAGAAGATCGGACCTACCGACCGCATATCACAGTTGTACGCAATGCCCGTAGCTTCGCAACCGAGCGATTAACGCAGCGGGCGACGACAGAATGGTCAAGTTTCGAGCTAATGGAGTCTCGATCGGGTTCGCGTGGTGTTAGCTACAACCCGTTAAAATAGTAGCTTCCGTCGCTTTTTTCGCGTTTCTCGACGCTTTGCCCGAAAAATAGCTGTCTCAGAGGCTCCCATTGACGGGGCTTTCGTGCAATACTACTGTGTATATCAACAGTATCTACAATAATTATCAAATGGCGGCAAAATAATGGACGACAACAGGAAAAAAGCACTCGCGCAGGCCCTTGGGCAAATCGAAAAGCAGTTTGGCAAAGGCTCAGTCATGCGCATGGGGGATGGCACTTCAATACGGGATATTGAGGCGATATCGACGGGCTCCATTGGCCTTGATGTCGCGTTGGGCATCGGTGGGCTGCCGAAAGGGCGCGTCGTCGAAATTTACGGCCCGGAATCATCCGGTAAGACAACTCTGACGTTACAAGTCGTTGCCGAAGCACAAAAAGTCGGTGGAACGGCTGCATTTATCGATGCTGAACACGCGCTCGATCCCAACTACGCAGAGAAACTTGGCGTCAATGTAGATGAATTGCTGATATCGCAACCGGACACCGGTGAGCAAGCACTCGAGATTACAGACATGCTGGTTCGTTCCGGCGCGGTCGACATCATCGTCATCGATTCGGTTGCGGCGCTGACGCCGAAAGCAGAGATCGAGGGTGAGATGGGTGACTCACACATGGGACTACAGGCTCGCCTGATGTCACAGGCTCTTAGAAAACTCACCGCTAATATCAAACGTTCAAATGTCATGGTCATCTTCATTAACCAGATTCGTATGAAAATTGGCGTCATGTTCGGCAGTCCGGAAACGACCACCGGTGGTAACGCCCTCAAGTTTTACTCGTCGGTTCGTCTCGACATCCGCCGCATTGGCGCGATTAAGAAGGGCGATGAAGTTGTCGGCAACCAGACGCGCGTCAAGGTTGTTAAAAACAAGGTATCGCCGCCGTTCAAGCAGGCAGAATTCGAAATATTGTACGGCTATGGAATTTCCCGGCTCGGGGAGCTGATTGATCTGGGCGTCCAGCACGATATCGTCAATAAAGCAGGCTCATGGTACAGCTATGGCGATGACCGCATTGGTCAGGGCAAGGAAAATGTTCG
>JAJFKQ010000230.1 GCA_021773155.1 Woeseiaceae bacterium
TTTGCGGCGTGACCCGTCGCTTGAAGGAAAACTGGTCCTGAGGCTGACTATTGATCCCAACGGTGCCGTGTCGTTTTGCGAAATTGTATCGAGTGACCTGAACGATCCGGAACTTGAGCGAAAACTCGTGCAACGCGTCAAGCTGTTTCGATTTGAAGCGAAAGACGTTGAAGCGATAACAACCACTAAACCTATCGATTTCTTCCCGGCCTGATGGCATCCAATAGTTAAGGTGACAGTGACCTTATCTCCCGAGATAAGGTCACTGTCACCTTAACTGCTAAGCGCGTAAACTGCTGCAATGCAAAAAAATCACTTGTTAGTACTATTAGCGGTGACGCTGCTCGGTGTTGCCGACGCTGCTCGTGCCGAAATATCAGTAGATCAGCTTGTTGAGCAAGCACGGATAGTCGAAGGCGATGTTGCCGTCCGTGACTTGCCGCGCTGGAACGGTGCGCGCAAGATTCTGCTTCGTGATATCGGCTTGGACCTCGATGGACGGTTTGACGAGTTTGATGACGTGGAAATCGTCACTGCCAGGTCAGTGTCAGAAGCGATGCAGTACGTGAGTGACGTCGATGCGATTATCGGCTTTTGCGACGCTGAACTCATCGATGCAGCCGAAAAACTGGTCTGGGTGCAGATCTACTCGGCTGGAGCCGAAAGTTGTTTGTCGGTGGAGCGCGTCGGCAATGGTGACGTCTTGATGAGCAATATGCAAAAAATGTCGTCGCCGGTAATTGCAGAGCACGCGATTGCAATGATGTTGTCTTTGGCCCGTCAAATACCGCAATTTGTACATGTCATGGGTGACGAGGACAGGCAACGCCAGGATGAGATAGTGGCCGGGATGACGCCTATTGCGGGCAAGAGACTGCTTGTGGTTGGTCTTGGCGGAATAGGAACAGAGGCCGCACGGCTGGGCGCGGCTCTGGGTATGCGTGTTTCCGGTACTCGCAACAGCTCCAGAGACGGTCCGGAGTTTGTGGAGTACGTGGGTTTATCTCATGAGCTACACGATCTGGCAGCACAGTCGGACGTCATCGTGAACGCGTTGCCGCTGACCCCGGACACGAAAGACTTGCTCGACGGAGAATTCTTCGCAGCGGTCAAGCCTGGCGCGATCTTCATCAACGTGGGTCGCGGACAAACCGTCGTTACAGCCGAACTCATAGCCGCTTTGGAGTCGGGTCGCATCTCAGGGGCCGGTCTGGATGTTACCGAGCCAGAACCATTGCCTGCTGACAATCCGTTGTGGCAGCGAGACGACGTGATCATTACGCCGCACGTGGCGGGGCGGGGCGGTGAACTCGAGCGGCATGCTGTATTGCTGATCGAGAATCTGAAACGATATGTTTCAGGCGATCGATTGTTGAACGTTGTTGATCCGAAGAAAGGTTATTAAGCGACCTATGCCAATGGATTCAGCAGGACGCAGGACGACACTGGACGGGGCGGCCCGCCGCCGTATCTATTTGTTTCGTCACGGATCTGTCGACTACATGGACAGCGACGGTAAAGTCGTACCGGATACCGATAGCGTTGACCTCAATGACAAGGGGCGAGCACAGGCTGTGGCGATGCGCGACTTGTTCGCTGGTGTGCAAATTGACAAGGCTCTTTGCTCGGGTTTGCTGCGGACCAGGCAGACCGGCGAGACCGTATTGGGCGTTCGCGATTTACCGCTCGAAACGGACTCCGGATTCGCTGAAATACGCCAGCTGGATGGTGAGTATTCCGGCGATTACGATGTTGTTGCGGATATAGCATTCTCTCACTGGCGCGCGCCAGATGATGAGGCGCGATTCCTGGGTGGTGAGCGCTACAGCGACTTCTACCTGCGCATACGTACTGCGATCATGGGCGTATTAGCAGACTCTTCCTGGCACAGCCTGGCGGTTTTTGCACACGGTGGTACCAATGCTGCGATTCTGGGTTGGGTGACCGGTCTCGAGCTGTCAGCTTTTGGTGTTCTCGATCAGGCGACCTGCTGCCTGAATGTTATCGATTTCGATATGGACGAATCTGGACAGATTCTGAGAAAGACGGTACGCGCGATGAATGTCACAGCCGATGACCCGGTAAAGGGAAATCGACATTCCGGTGATATGGAAACCCTGGCGTACTGGCTGCTCCAACGAGAAACTGGCTCGCAGTCGCTGTAAGCACTTGGAAAGTTCAGAAGGTTTTCCGCCAGTTGTCCAGTCGGATGCGCGCATTCTCGTGCTCGGCAGCTTACCCGGGCAGCGATCACTGATGGAACAGGAATATTACGCGCATCCACAGAACGCATTCTGGCCAATTATGAATGAAATCTTCGCTATTGGCGGCGATTACGTTGAGCGATGTGCGGGCCTGACGAAACACAATGTCGCTCTATGGGATGTGTTGCGGGCGTCAGTTCGGCCTGGCAGTCTGGATGCAGACATTCGCCTCGAAACCGCAGCGGCAAACGATTTCGCCACGTTCCTTGGCAAGTACCCGGGTATCGAACAAATCGTCTTTAACGGCAAGAAAGCCGAACAATTATTCCATCGGCTGGTGCCGGCGGAACCATTTCAGAAATTTCACGTGACCGGATTGCCATCAACCAGTCCGGCGTACGCGGCGATGCCGTATAAAGGTAAGCTGAGCGCCTGGAAGGCGGGGCTCATGCTGGTCCAACCGAATAACGAAAGGAGAGGGGAATGATCGGATACACAACAGTCGGAACCAATAAATTTGACGAGGCGGCGGAGTTTTACGATGCGCTGTTGGGGACGCTGGGCGCAGGTCGTGCGTTTGACGCTGATACATTTATTGCGTGGTCAACCGGACCAAAGGCACCGGCTTTTTCAATTACGAAACCATACGACGGCGCAGCAGCAACCGTTGGCAACGGTGTAATGATCGCAATTGCGATGGACACGCCGGAAAAGGTCGACGCATTTTACGCGAAGGCGCTCGAACTCGGTGGCACGGATGAGGGAGCGCCAGGAAAGCGAGGTGATAATTTCTACGCGGGCTACTTCCGCGATCTCGACGGCAACAAGCTGAATGCTTTTTGTTTCGTCTCTAAATAATATCCAGGAGAATGCAGATGAATGGAGAGGCGATTTTCCTTCCTATGCTGGCGACAATGACATTGACGGCTGTCGTGTGGCATTACATGTACGCGAGAAGAATTCCGGCGATGCGTCGTGCGGGAAAGAGTGCGCAGACATACACAACACCGGATAAGACGATTGAGCACCTTTCAGACGAAGTGAACTACCCGGCGTATAACCTGAAGAACCTGTTTGAAGTTCCGACGGTGTATTACGGGCTATGTCTCTATCTGTTTGTGTCCGGCAATGTTGATGCAGCGTACGTTGTCGCGGCCTGGTTGTTTTTCCTGTTCCGTACGCTGCATAGCATCGTGCACTGCACGTCGAACATCGTTATGGCGCGGTTTACTCTTTATGCGGGTGCGGCGCTGGCATTGTGGTTCATGCTGGGCAGGGCGTTGATTATGGAGCTTGTGGTTTACCTCTAAAGAGCGCTGTCCCCAGTTTCACCCGTTCGGATACGCCAAACCTGATCGATATTGGTCACGAAAATCTTGCCGTCGCCAACTTTGCCAGTCTTGGCTGCATCAATGATAGCTTCCACAACTCGTTCGACAATGTCGTCGGATACAGCGACTTCTATCTTGGCTTTTGGAAGAAAATCAACAACATACTCGGCGCCACGATAGAGTTCCGTATGGCCACGCTGGCGGCCGAAGCCCTTCACTTCACTGACTGTCATACCCTGAATGCCTACCTCGCTTAGGGCATTGCGGACATCATCCAGTCGAAAGGGCTTAACTATGGCGGTGACTAGCTTCATTTTTTAGTACTCCGGGCAGTGCTATCGGGTTGCCGTATGCTAGCAATAGGCTTGCTCTATGTGTACAACTAAGCTGCATTAGCGGCAGGATTTAGAATGAGCAGCGATACGGGTCTTCTCAAAGAGCGAGCTGGTTGGCTGTACTACGGCGTAGCCGTCTTTTGCGCTGTCGGTGGCTATGCACTGGGGTTTGCGGGACTCTTCAGTTCCTCTTTGTTGCTCAACATTGCGGCGACATTACTGCTTGCCCATGCAATGACGATTTCGGCATACCTGATTCACGAATGCGGCCACAATATGGTCTTCCGTCGCCATCGCGACAATGCCGCACTTGGTCGTGTGATGAGCTGGTTATGTGGTGCAGCATACGGTACTTATGAGGACATGCGGTACAAGCATTTCCGACACCACGTCGACAACGATGATGTCGTCTGGTTCGCCTACGACGATTTCTTTGCGCGCCACCCGATCGTTACCAATATCACTCGCGCGCTTGAGTGGTTTTATATACCGGCGCACGACCTGATCATGCATGGTGTCATGGTGCTTACGTCATTTGTCATTCCGCAGCGTCGCAATCAACGTGTACGTAATGTGGTTGTAATCATGGTTCGCGGTGGTTTGTTTGTGACGGTTGCGATCCTGTTTCCAAAGGTCGCACTTCTTTACGTTGTGGCTTATCTGATCACGATGCATATTTTGCGTTTTATGGACAGCGTGCAACACGACTACCCGTACAGCGTTACGCTTTTTGAGTCCTCCCGGGCGCCACACAAAGGTGACGCGGAGTGGGAACAGGAACACACATTCAGCAATACACTATCAATGCGGTTTCCCGCGTTGAATTTGTGGGTGCTGAATTTCGGTTATCACAATGCACATCACGCCGATATGAACCAGCCGTTCTATCGATCGCCCACATTGCATGCGGAGCTTCCCGGTGATGCTTCTGCGCACGTCATTCCATTCGTACCGCAGGTAAAGCTATATCACCGCAACCGGGTAACGAGAATTTTTAATCCACAGCTGGAAAATCACCCAAAAGGCAGGGACTATTTACGCACCGCGCAGTCCGGCTCAGGCCCGATTGGTGGTAATGCAGCTTCGTTCCTGACTTCGTTCTAGGGAGACCCTCAATGTCCGAAAATATTGGCAAAATCGGCTGGATAGAGCGGCGCTACGTCCGCTCTCTATCAACCTTGACGCATTAGTGAATCTTGCAATCAGTATTTGACAGTCACGGGTGGCAAGCTGAGGTAGCAAACCTCGTCGGTGCATCCGGCAGCCAGGCGGTGGCCGAACATCTGGTCGCGCTCATATGCGCAACAGTGTCGAACAATGGCACCAGCCTGTTGGCCTTTCATACCGATGCACCACCTGAGGTATTGCACCACTCACTGGCCCCGAGTCGTGCGCGTCATTATCTTGATCGATATCTGGCCGGCCCGTACCTTCTCGATCCGTTGTACCAAATGGCGTTGCGGTCTGACAAACCAGCAATGTGCCGGTTTCGCGACGCCCAACCGGACCGGTTTCATTCGAGTGAGTATTACCGCCAATACGTTGAACGTACGCATCTTGCTGATGAAATGGATTTTCTGCTCGGCGTATCGTCAACGAGTGCTTTGGTCGTCGTTTGTGGGCGGACAGAAAAACGATTTACGCGTGTTGAGCTAAATCGATTGCACCTGATTGAGCCAGTTGTGAGGTCAGCCATGCAAAGAGTGTGGGCAAGCCGTGAAGGCGCTGGATCGCGTCATGATCGCGATCATGGCATGCACCAGCGATTGACCGAGTGTTTCGACAATTTTGGTGAAGACGCATTGACGCAACGCGAGCGAGAAATAACTCAGCTGCTGTTACGCGGCCATTCGTCAAAGTCCATTGCCCGTGAGTTGGGCATCGCACCGGGAACTGTCATGGTTCATAAGCGAAACCTGTTCGCCAAGCTGGGTATCACCTCCCAGTACGAATTATTCTCCAGTTTTATCGACGCACTGTCATATTCCTAGGGAAGCTCTGTTCAATACCACCGAGCTACCTGTCGGACGGTATGTCAATGCGAATCCTGATGGTCGAGAATGATTCCTGTTCTCCAGAGGTTGGACCAACCTGATGTTTGAATTTGATTTTGGACATGGCGAAGAGCTCGATCTCTTGCGCGACACCGTTCGCGATTTCGCCACTGATCGTATCGCACCGCGTGCAGCCGAAATTGACGCTAGCAATGAATTCCCTGCTGACCTGTGGCCAGAGTTGGGTGAGCTCGGATTGCTGGGTATTACTGTCGAGGAAAACTATGGCGGCGCGGGACTCGGTTACCTCGCACATGTCATTGCAATGGAGGAGATTAGTCGCGCATCGGGTTCGGTCGGCTTGTCATACGGCGCCCATTCGAATCTTTGTGTAAACCAGCTGCGCCGCTGGGGAAATGATGAGCAGAAGCAGGAGTATTTACCAAAACTCGTATCAGGAGAATTTCTCGGCGCGCTTGCAATGAGTGAAGCTGGTGCAGGTTCCGACGTAATGGGCATGCGCACAACGGCGGTACGAGACGGTGACCACTACGTACTGAACGGTTCCAAAATGTGGATTACCAACGCACCGCGCGCGGATCTCATGATCGTCTATGCCAAAACCGACCCTGATGCAGAATCCCGCGGCGTTAGCGCGTTTCTCGTTGAAAGTGGAACGCCCGGATATTCCACACCACAGAAGCTCGACAAGCTCGGCATGCGAGGTTCCGACACCAGCGAAGTGTTGCTGGAAAATTGTCGAATACCGGCAGCTAATATTCTGGCTGAAGAGGGCAAAGGGACCGCGATTTTGATGAGCGGTCTCGACTATGAACGTGTGGTACTGGCGGGCGGGTCGCTGGGCATCATGGCTGCTTGTATGGATGTGGTCATGCCCTACGTTCATGACCGTAGACAATTCGGGAAATCAATTGGCGAATTTCAACTCATGCAAGGCAAAATCGCCGATATGTATACAGCGTTGAATAGCTGTCGTGCCTATGTGTATGCAGTTGCAAGAGCCTGTGACCATTCTCAGGCTACCCGCTTCGATGCCGCAGGATGTATTCTGGTCGCAGCTGAAAAGGCAACCTGGATGGCTGGCGAAGCGATTCAGGCATTGGGTGGCAACGGCTATATCAACGAGTATCCGGCGGGCAGGCTTTGGCGCGACGCGAAACTTTACGAGATCGGTGCCGGCACCAGTGAGATCAGACGCATGCTGATCGGCCGCGAGCTGTTTAACGCAACCCGCTGACGCCGTCTTTTTCACCTTGACTGAGTACTAGATAGGAAACACGTGCCAACCATAACGACAAAAATAGATCGGGCGTCCGAGGACTTTGAGAAAAATACAGCAGCACATACGGAGCTGGTCGATGAGTTGAGAAAGGTCGACGAGTACCTGCTGCAGGGCGGCCCGGAACGCTCGCGTGAAAAGCATCTGTCACGTGGCAAATTGATGGCTCGCGACAGAATCAAGGCATTGCTGGATCCCGAAGCGGACTTTCTTGAGGTTGGTCGACACGCCGCGTGGCGTGTTTACACGGACGACGTACCGAGTGCTGGCATCGTCACCGGAATTGGCCGAGTCCACGGTATTGAATGCATGATTGTCGCGAACGATGCGACGGTGAAGGGCGGTACCTACTATCCACTGACAGTCAAGAAACATCTTCGTGCACAGGAAATAGCGGCCGAAAATCGTCTGCCGTGTATTTACCTGGTTGACTCAGGCGGTGCTTTCCTGCCGCGACAGGATGAGGTGTTTCCGGATCGGGATCACTTTGGCCGTATTTTTTTCAATCAGGCACAACTGTCGGCTGCGGGCATTCCTCAAATTGCGGTTGTCATGGGATCCTGTACCGCAGGCGGAGCTTATGTGCCCGCGATGTGCGATGAATCTGTCATCGTCCGTAATCAGGGAACTATATTTCTCGGTGGACCGCCGCTCGTGAAAGCGGCAACAGGTGAAGTAGTTGATGCCGAGACTTTGGGTGGTGGTAGCGTGCATTCCCGAATCTCCGGTGTCACAGACCATCTCGCCGATGACGATGAGCACGCACTGTCGATCGCGCGAGATATTGTCGCCAGCCTGAATCAGTCCCGGCAGTGCACTGTCAACAGACGTGAACCGCTGGAGCCCAAGTACCCCGCAGAAGAGATATACGGCATCGTATCGCGAGAATACCGTTTTCCCTACGACGTGCGTGAGGTTATCGCGCGGGTCGTCGATGCTTCGGATTTTCAGGAGTTCAAAAAGCTCTACGGGGCGACGTTGGTCTGTGGTTTCGCCCATATCGATGGCTATCCGGTTGGCATAATCGCCAACAACGGCATCCTGTTTCCCGAGTCGGCGCAGAAAGGGGCGCATTTTGTACAGCTCTGCAATCGACGTCGAATTCCTCTGGTATTCCTGCAAAACATCACCGG
>JAJFKQ010000024.1 GCA_021773155.1 Woeseiaceae bacterium
GCCGATCTCTGAATCGTGCATCTTGTTGATTATACTGTGCTACGTTGTCGCCAATAACAACAAAAAGGTACGCGCTATGCCTAATAAAAGTAATGTCTCGCGGCGCCGGTTTCTCAAGTCCTCAGGGGCGCTTACAGGCGCGTCCTTGCTAAGAATCGGTACGCCTGCCCTCATCGCAATTACCGAAGCTGCCTGTTCGGCGAAACAGGAGGCAGCACCTTTTGCCAATCTCAACGTGGCCGATGCCGCAGATCTCGCGGCTGTCGCCGCGCGAATAATGCCGACCACCGATACACCGGGCGCTACCGAAGCCGGCGTTATTTATTTCATCGACCGCGCGCTTGGGGCAGAGATGCAGGGCATGCTGGAGAGCTTACAGGCAGGCCTCAAAGACTTGAATTCCCGGGTTATGAACCAGCATTCAGGTACCGTTCGCTTTGCCGAGCTGGATGACGGCTCGCAGGACGAACTCCTGACGGCGATCGAAAGCGGCGGCTTCTTTAATTCCCTCTGGTTACTGACGATTACCGGATTTTTCGCGATGAGCAGTTACGGTGGGAACAAGGACAATATCGCCTGGGACCTGATCGACTTTGACGGAAATCATGGCGCCTGGGAGTACCCGTTTGGCTACTACGACGCACAATACGCGAAGGAGAAGTCCAATGGCTAGCAATGTGACTTTTGATCAGCGCACGCCGGTGGATTTCGCAATCATCGGCTCAGGTTCCGCCGGCGGCATCATAGCGAAGGAATTATCGACGGCCGGATTCAGTGTGGTCGTCTTCGAGCAGGGTCCATACCGCAAGGCGGAGGATTTCACACACGATGAGTACTCCGTTCTCATGCACGATGAGCTGCTCGGTGGAGGGCCACAGTTCAGCGGCCAAACCTTCCGTCACGACGAAAGTGAAGTCGCGAAGAGCCCGGTTGTCCAGCCAATTCGGTACGCACAAACAGTTGGCGGCAGCAGCGTCCACTTCTCAGCTAATTTCTGGCGACTGCGGCCCATTGACTTCAAGGAACGCAGCCTGTTGGGCCCGATTTCGGGCACGAACTTTGCCGACTGGCCGATCACCTATGAAGAACTGGAACCCTATTACACTAAGGTCGACTGGGAAATCGGCATCTCCGGTGAGCCAGGACCTTTCGATGCTCCAAGGTCCAAACCCTTCCCGATGCCACCACTGCCACTGAAATCCTGTGGTGTCTTGTTCGAGAAGGGCGCCAGGGCGATTGGGCTGAACCCGCAAAACCAGCCTCACGCCATACTCTCGGAACCGTTCAACGGTCGCGCCGGATGTATGAAGTGCGGCTACTGCATGTTTTATGGCTGCGAGGCCGGCGCCAAATCTTCAACGCTTGCGTCCATGATTCCGCTTGCCGAGGCCAGCGGCCACTGTGAAATTCGTGCCGAGTCGGCAGTGTTTCGCATCGAGACCGACAGCAAAGGTCGCGCCAGCGAAGTGCTGTACTACGATCGCGATGGCAACGAGCAGGCGCAAAAAGCGAAGGCCGTTATCGTTTCGGCGAACGGTGCGGAAACATCCCGACTCATGCTGCTCTCTGCCAGCGAACAGCACCCGGGCGGGCTTGCCAACTCCAGTGGTTTCGTTGGACGTAACCTGATGTTCAATGCACACGCCTCAGCCAACGCAGTATTCGAACATCAATTGAATGAATACAAAGGCGTTCAAGCATCGCGCGTTCTCCACGACTTTTATGAGACCGATGAGAAACGCGGTTTCTACGGCGGTGGCGGAATTGATGCGCGCTCGCTGTGGTCGGCGACGCCAATATTCCACGCATTGCTCGGCATGCCGCCCGGTGTGCCGCGCTGGGGTAAGCGGTTCAAGGATGAGTTCGCACACAATTTCACACGGCAGATGAGCCTGGCTTGCGCAACAACCTCACTCGCAATGGACCGCAACAACATCACGCTGGATCCGAACAACACGGACCAGTGGGGTCGACCAGCAATACGTGCGACCTACCGCGATCACGATGATGATCTGTCCATGGCCAAATTCCTGCAGGATCGGGCCATGGAAATATTCGATGCCGCAGGAGCAGAGAAGGCATGGGCAGATCCGATACACCCCACGGACGGCGGCGAACACTTACTCGGCACCTGTCGCATGGGTGATGATCCGGCGTCATCGGTGGTTGATCGCTATCACCGCAGTCACGATGTGCCCAATCTATTCATCTGTGACGGCAGTAGCATGGTCACATCCGGTCGCGGTCAACCTACCATGACTATTATGGCCCTCGCGTTTCGCGCGGCGAAACACATAGCTGCCGCGGCCAGCGCCGGCGACATTTAGGCAATGAATTCGACAGGAGATACAAAAATGAAACGACTAATACTTGCTTTGCCGCTGATCATATTATTAGGCTGCGACGTACAAGTTGAACACGGCCCCGATGTCGCCTATCTGCAAATGCCAGGTATGGAGGGCCGCGACCTGCCGTTCTCATCAGCCGTAAAAGTTGGCAATACGCTGTATTTGTCGGGCAACCTCGGCAACATGCCGGGGTCACTCGATCTGGCAGAAGGCGGGATTGCAGGCGAGACGCGTCAAACCATGGAAAACATTTCAAGTGTGTTGCAGCAATTCGGCTCGTCCATGGACGATGTCGTCAAATGCACTGTATTCCTCGCAGACATCAACGAATGGAGCGAGATGAACGAGGTCTACAGGACCTACTTCAAGAATCCACCTGCCCGCAGCGCATTAGGCGCCAGTGGCCTTGCGTTGGGCGCCCGTGTCGAGATTGAGTGTATCGCCGTTACGGAGTAGCGAGCAGTTCGTCCCGGCGCGCCTTAAGTGCGCGCAATCGCCGTTCGTCGAGAACATCGCTGAATGTCTCTTCCAGTAACTCGTCGCTGAGTTCAGTTAACGCACTGTTCCAGCCGGGACTTACCGTTATCGGTGCATTCTTGAGATGGGCTGGCCGCCCTTTCTTGTTAGAAAAAGTGCGGTCATGCTCGCTGAGTATCAGGCGCCATGATGACTTGTCATACATCATGCGATGTTGTGATCGACCTTCGTTGTAAACCAGCACGTCGAACACATACATGGCCGGCCATTGATCAGTGAGTGAGCACCACGCGCCTCCTCCCTGACCGGTCGCCGAGCGCTCCGCCTCGTCGATGCTGTTGCCTGGCAGGAACTGCAAAGACCCGTCGCTGCCATCGACCTCGCGCATCACCGTGACAGGCACCATGTCGAGCTCCAGCAGCCGATCCAGTCGATAAGCAGCAACACCGGAGTAAAAGCCCCGCCTTTTGGCTTTGCTGAATACGGCATCGAGCGTCTGCTCACCGTCACTGACTTTGACGACGGTTCGCCGCAAAGCGTCTATTTTATCAACAGCGATGATGTCACCCTCCTCAAGTAATACTGCCAAGTCCTCTGCCGTCAGATTGTCGGGGCGTCGGCCAACGTTTCTCGGTTGTTGCAGCGGTACGAGCGAATCGACTCCCAGCTGATTCGTAACTGACACGCTATCGCCTTCAAGCACCAGCGCATGCCCGATACCGCTGTAGTAGAAGTTCAGCATGCCCGTATCGATTTCGATCAGCTTTCCGTCAAACCTCTGTAACACTTTTCTACCGGGTGTTGGCGTATGCCCGACAACAACGCGGTCAGCACCAATGGCGGCGAGTGCCGCATCCAGTCTGTGTTCCTCGACAATCCTCGGACACATAATATTGTTGCGATACCAAAGCGGTCCGTTCGTACTAACAAGGCTGGAGTTGACGAGCCGTGTACCCGCTTCGATCGCCTGCAGAACTTCAGGATCCTCATCAAGCGCCGGCAAGTAGTTGGTAAGGAGTGCTTTGTAGTTATAATGACTATCAGTTGGCAACAGGATCTCGGCATCGGTCAGTGCGCCAAGTACCTCAACGTATTCGACCAGTTCTTGCTGCAAATCTTTATTGATACCCTGTAGACCGATCTGTGCCGCAACAGGCGGCAGCCCGCCGTGTACGAATGCCGTGCCATTTATTACGGCGATAATATTTTTCTGTAACAGCCAACGACCATAGTGGCCATCCGCAGCAAAAGCGCGACGCATCGCAAAATAGCCCTTCGGGTAACTCTTCTCAAATTTGCCGCGTAACTCGTCGGTATCACCGCCGTGTCGCCCGACATAAAGATCGAACCACCGCGCCCGTTCATCGGCATCTGCTTCACCTGCGAATGCCTCATACTCCGGTGCGCTGACGTAACGCATATCGCCGGTCAGGATCATCGACTCGTGATTGCCAATTAACACATGTACGCGACCACCGGCCGCTTCGGCCTCACCTTCCAGTCGCATTAGCAAGTCCATCGCTGCACGCGACTTCGGACCACGATCGAGAATATCACCGACGATTACAAGGTGTGTCCGCTCGCCTGTCCAGGCAAGATCATTGCCGAGAACGTCCACGTTCTGCAGCGTCGTCACCATCGCGTCGTAGGCGCCGTGGATATCGGCTATCGCTACAACCCGGTCAACATCATCGAACCGCCATTCTCGCGCCCACACGCTGTCGGGAACAGTAGAGAGAACAATCAGAATAAAAACGAGACTTCTTAGGTTGCGAGGCACGATTCAGATCCTGTGACTACCGACAGAACGAGTGTAGCCGTATGCTAGACTCTTCGCGATTCCGGCGTGTATCGATGGAGTGTATTTGTGGTGAGACAATTTCATTGGACATTAGTGAGTGTTGCGTGGTTCCTGCTTATTTCGGGCGCAGAAGCACAAGAAATCAGCGTGCCGGACCCACTATTTCAAAGCGACGAGGTTCTCGATGTGCGCATTGTTGCGCCGATATCTACGATACTCTCTGAGCGCCCGATCGACGAAGAACTCTCCGGCACTTTTCAATATACAAACTCCGCCGGTGAGGCCGTTGAGGTCGATGTCAAAATACGCACTCGTGGACGATTCCGACGTGATAAGGATAATTGCTGGTTTCCACCATTACGCGTGAATTTCGTAACGTCACAAACGAAGGGCACACTGTTTCACAAGCAGGACAAGGTAAAGCTTGTTACGCACTGCCAAAATTCATCGAAATACGCAGAAGTCTTGCTACGCGAATACGCTGCCTACCGACTCCTGAACGTAATGACGGATGCCAGCTTCCGGGTACGCCTGCTACGCATCACCTACGTCGAAGACGAACGCGATAAGGATGACGACGTACGTTATGGATTCGTCATTGAACACAGAGATCGCCTGGCAAGACGTTTGGGCAAGGCCGTACTCCAAATCTCGGGCACCAGTCCCCGGTCCCTGAATCCCGAGTACGCAAATACAATATCGATGTTCCACTACTTGATTGGAAATACTGATTTCTCGTCGGTGAGAGGCTCCAAAGGCGAAGTGTGCTGTCACAATCACGTGCTGTTTGGCAACGAAGGCGAGGCTGTCTGGTCAGTACCGTATGATTTCGATCAGGCCGGTTTTGTGGACGCACCGCATGCGGCACCAAACCCTCGATTCAATATGAGTAGCGTAAAGCGACGACTGTATCGCGGTCGCTGTATCCATAGTGACCACTTAAGCACAACGATAGCCAGTTATCAGAGCAAGCGAGACGAGTTCCTGCAGGTCGTCAATGAACTGGAAATTGCGGACAATCGATCACTCAAGTCGATGACCGACTACATTGAAAAATTCTACAAGATTCTCGCGACAGAAAAACGCGTAAACAGCGAACTTATCAAAAAGTGCATTTAGGCGTCGAATGCGCGACGTCGGCTCGCAACCAGTCAGCCAATATTTTCGATATTCGCGGGTGGATGTAATAGCCAATCGAACTGTGCGGGTTTGATTTTCCGTAGCGTACGGCGAGATTGAAAATCTTGTGGTCATATACCGCGCTGACAACCCGTTGCTGCATCATCATCTTGAAATCATCCGCCAGCGTATTGTCATGGCAGCAATAATCGTCTTCAGCGGAAACGTTATGCCAGAACATCACGTTAACAGGAAACTTCGCAGCTGATTCCTCTTTGGCTCCCAGTAGCCGCTTGCGAATGCCGCTGTCGCCCAAGGGCGCTCCAAGTGTTACCCATAGCTCAACCTTTTTGTCACCGTATTGATCTTTGAAGTCCGGGTCGTGCGAGATTTGCCACAACACATCGTAGGCGACGACACAGCCGGTACCGTGCGACATCAAGACAATACGGTCACCACGATCCATCAGTTCACACAGGCGACTCCTGAGCAGCTCGCGAACTCTCATCGCATAATCGGACTTGCGATCAAAATACGAACCGAAATCCTTGGATATGGATCGGATCATTGGGACACATAGTCCCATCGCACCAAGTACTGGCGCTACTATATTTACGATGGCCTCAGGGACAGCAGACTTGCCTGGTAGTTGATCGTATTGCCGAATACCGAATCGTTTACGCGCTGTAATCTCACGCAACGTCGTCAGCACGTTACGACGATCACCAACATCGAGTGTTTCATCGTAAACTTTGCCTTTGGCGTACAGAACCTCGGCATTCAGATCACCATACCAAGCGATGCTTTTATTAAGAGCATCGAATGAATTCAGTCTGTCGGGATAATCTCGTTCGATACCCCGGCGCAACGCCGCTATGGACAGGTCCATGTAGGAATCTGCCGACGGCTTAAAGTCACGGCCGTGGACCAGTAACAAGCTACGATTTCCCCTGCCGCTCAATTCTTCGAAGTTCACGCGGGGCTTCGCCATAATTTAATAGTCATCTTCACCGCCATCGCGCCGCGTAAGCATGGTAAGGAACGGCCCAGCAAGAGTCTTGCCATACTCAAGCTTCCAGATAACCAGCGTCGCCAACACGAACGTCACTGAAATTACGTACGCGATTCCGAGTGCGCCAATGCCTGATGCCAAACCGATACCGATGGCCACGAAAATGTACATCGCATCTGACGGTTGATCGAGCGAAAAACGAAAACGGACAGCCGCCACAACTCCAGCGAGACTGAATGCAAGCGCGATGCTATTCAACACAATCATCGCAATACCCGTGACGAGCAGTGGCAAGATCATTATGGTTTGCAGGAATGACTGGTCAATCCGACGCACGCGGCTGGTTATGAAATATGCCCATGAGACTGGAACCGTCAATATCATTGCCCCAACACTTGCCAGCATCAAACGAATCGGCGCTATACCTGTCAGCAGATTGCGCTCGACACTCGTATATACCGGCTCGAACGAATCGATATTCGCACCGGGCAGGTCGTCAATTCCGCCAATGGGCAGATATTCGCCCAGACCTGGATATCGCGTTACCAGGAACACTGCAATACCCGCCCAAAATCCGTAATAAATCAGGATAAGAGTCAACGGAATCAGCAAGCTTGCAGATCGTCTCATA
>JAJFKQ010000231.1 GCA_021773155.1 Woeseiaceae bacterium
GTTTAATGCCAGCCGATGCTAAATCCTGTCGAACTCTTTGTTGGACTGCGCTATTTGAGGGCCAAACGGCGCACCAAATTCGTGTCCTTTATCACGCTGATTTCCCTGATGGGGATATCTCTGGGTGTGGCTGCGCTTATCGTAATTTTATCCGTTATGAACGGCTTTGAAGGCGAGCTGCGCAGCCGCTTGCTGAGCATGTCAGCCCATGGCTCGGTGGCGGCGGCTGACGGTAGCACCGAAGACTGGAAGTCGGTGCTGGATAAGGTCACGGCAGAGCCTGGTGTGACGGCGGCTGCTCCGTTCATTCAAATGGAGGGCATGATCCAGTCGGGCAGGGACCTCGTCGCCGTTTTGGTACATGGCGTTGAGCCAGGCTATGAACGCGAGTTGTCGGGCGACATGATAAACATGGTTGAGGGCAGCCTGGACGTTTTGCAGCCCGGCGAGCGCAGCATTATCCTCGGTAGAATGCTGGCCTATGACCTGGGCGCACGTATTGGCGACAGTGTCGTATTGCTCGTCCCGAAACCGGTCGGTGATGGCACATTGCGACCCGTGCTGGAGCGCTTTGTAACGCGCGGGATTTTTGAGGCTGGACTACAGGACCATGACGCCGTACTGGCGCTGGTTCATGCTGATGACGTTGCCGCTATTCTGGAGCTCGATGCGGCCGTTGGCTCTATTCGTTTTAGGGCCGAAGATGTAATGGCGGCACCGGCTATTGCTCGTTCATTGCAGGAAAAACTGGGAAGTGACTACGCAAGCAGTGACTGGACCATCGAAAATGGCAGCTACTTCCGGGCGATACGGCTCGAGAAGATGATGATGTCGTTGATTTTATCGCTGATTATTGGCGTGGCCGCATTCAATATTGTTGCCAGTCTGGTCATGGTGGTGACCGACAAAACCACTGATATCGCCGTGTTGCGGACGCTCGGGATGGGCCCGCAAGGTGTCGTAAAAATATTCTTTGTCCAAGGTGCCATCATCGGCTGGGCCGGTGTTGCGATTGGTGTGATTCTGGGTGTTGTCCTGGCGATCAACGTGCCGACGATCGTTCCGGTATTGGAACAGTTCTTTGGTTTTCAGATAATGCCCGGAGATGTCTATTACGTTACGAAGATCCCGTCGGAACTTGAGGTACGGGACGTCCTGGTAATCGCGATCTCCGCCTTCGTGTTGACGTCACTTGCCACACTTTATCCGGCGAGGCGTGCCGCGTTGGTTAATCCGGCAGCGGCGCTGCGATATGAGTAGCGACTGATGGGTAAGCGCTTCGAATACTGGATTGGCAATCGCTATGTGCGTTCGCGCAGTAAAAACAGCTTCGTTTCGCTGATCTCAGCCATTTCCATGTTGGGTATCGCGATAGCAGTGATGGTGCTGATCGTCGTCATGTCCGTCGTTAACGGTTTTGAGCGTGAACTCAAGGATCGACTGTTGGCCATGACAGCTCACGCGAGTATTGAGGGGACCGACGGTCAGCTGATGAACGCTGATGAGCTGATCGCGATAGCACGCGACAATGCGCGCGTCAGTGCGGCCGCACCCTATGTCAACGGGCAGGCGCTGCTCGTATTTGGGAAACAGATTAGTGGCGCCGAGCTGCGTGGTATCGATCCGCAGATGGAAGATGCCGTTTCCGGAATCAGCGACGTTATGCAGTCAGGTGAGCTCACGGAGCTCGCCGGTGGCGACTTTAATATTGTCCTTGGCATGGAGTTGGCCAAGGCGATGCAAGTTGGCATCGGCGATAAAGTGACAGTGACGCTTGCAGAGGGGAGAGTGACTCCAGCCGGAATCGTGCCGCGAACCAAACGCTTCACGGTAAGCGGTATTTACCGCGTTGGCATGTATGAATTTGACCGGCGTCTCGCGTTCATCAATATCAACGATGCGCAAAAGCTCTATCGCATGCGCGATTCCGTTAGCGGTGTGAGACTGGCCGTTTCGGATATCTATGAGGCACCGGCGATTGTTCGCGAAGTTGCGCTCGAAAATGGCAAGCTCGTTCTGGTTAGCGACTGGACCCGACGTCATGTTAATTTTTTCCGCTCCATTCAAATTACGAAGTCGATTCTGTTCGTGATTTTGATGATGGTTATTGCCGTTGCTGCGTTCAATATTGTCTCAACATTGGTGATGGTGGTGAAAGACAAACAGTCTGACATCGCAATACTCCGGACCATCGGTGCGCGCCCGATGAGCATCCTTAAGATATTTATGACGCAAGGCAGTATCGTCGGCGTAGCCGGTACACTCGCCGGCGTCGGGCTCGGCATACTGCTGGCGTTAAATCTCGAAGCCATCATCGGTTTTTTTGAATCGGTCTTTGGTATCAAATTTCTCGCCGCTGATGTTTATTTCATTAGCGATTTGCCTTCCGATCTACAGTACGCTGACGTGTTACTGGTGGCCGTAATTGCATTGGTGCTGGCTTTGATTTCAACTATATATCCCGCTTGGGTTGCTGCCAGAACAGCACCGGCTGAGGCTCTCCGATATGACTAGCCCTGTACTCGATTGCCGCGATGTCGTGCGACGCTTCAACGAAGGCACTTCGACGCTGGTCGTATTGAACGGTGTTAATTTGCAGGTTCAGCCAGCCGAACGAGTTGCGATCATTGGAACGTCAGGTTCAGGCAAAACGACCTTGTTGCAAATCATGGGCGGTCTTGATGAGCCGGACGAGGGTGAAGTTTTCATCAATGGTGAAGCAATGCACGGCACCGATGAAGCGGCAAAGGGAGACCTGCGCAATAAAAACGTTGGCTTCATCTACCAGTTTCATCATCTCCTGCCCGAATTCACGGCCGAGGAAAACGTGGCAATGCCTCTTATGATTCGCCGCGAAACAAAAGCTGTGGCTATTGATAGCGCGCGTGAATTACTCGGTCGAGTCGGGCTTGGTGAGAGGCTGCACCACAAGCCGGGCGAATTATCGGGTGGTGAGCGTCAGCGCGCTGCCGTGGCTCGCGCATTGATCACAAGACCGCAGCTCGTTCTCGCAGATGAACCGACCGGCAATCTGGATGCAGGTAATGGCGAACATGTGTTGAATTTAATGCTGGAGCTCAATCAGGAGCTAAAGACCAGCCTGGTAATAGTGACGCACGATCATTCAATCGCCGCGAGAATGGATCGTATCCTGGTGCTCGAAGACGGTATCTTGAAACCGTCGAACTAAGATTGCCGGTCGCGCCGACTCTCTTGCTTGCGGGTCTTGTAGGCTGCAATTGACGAGCGCCAGAACAGGTCCAGAATGATGTAGCCGATGACAGCGGCTAGAATACCCAGAATGAGGCAGCCCAACAGCATCGGCTGCCAGATTGTTACGAATGTGTGTGTGACCCAGTCCCAGGACATCGCGTAGCTAACGTCTCTATCGGGTGTACCCAACAAAGCACGCCCGAGCTGAAACGCGGCCGGGTACATCACAAACATTGTGACGGGGTTACTCACCCATGTGGCGAGCGCCGCAACAGGAATATTGACGCGAAACGCCAATGCCAATAGTGCGCCCGCCAGCGTGTGGCCGGGGAAGGGCATGAATGCGACGAAAAGGCCGATTGCGAACGCCGGCACTACCGTACGTCTGCGAATGCCCCACAATCGGTGATCATGTAGCAGATGCCGAA
>JAJFKQ010000232.1 GCA_021773155.1 Woeseiaceae bacterium
ACTCGGCACAGTTTTTAAGGCCCCACTTCAGCCATCCAACACGTTCATCGAATTCACGGATCAGGACCAGCAACTCATAAGTTGCGGCATTCATATGGCTACAGAGGGTGAGAATATTGCGATCGAGATCCTCGATCGGAGCGAGGTCAGCAGCAGGTTTCATGGCACTTCCTTGTGGAGGAAACAGACCTTCATTATAACCAGTAGAATGACAAAAAACAATTATAAAACAGTAAGTTAAGTGCTATTTCTGTCTTGCGGTCGCCGGATAAATTATTCTACGTATTGTCCCGCCGTCAACGTCTGCTTAGCCAATTGCGGACGTTGAGATTGAGGCCCCAGACCCCCCACAGGTATCCTGATGCAAATGTATCTGGAGTACTTTAAATGTTTATGAGACGAATCGAAAAATTACCGAAGTTTGTACGGGCGACTTACAGTTTTGAAAAGCTGGACAGCGGCACGGCATACTACAATCCCAAATATGCACCTTTCTCAATAGTGAATGTCTATTTTGTAGATTCCGCAAGAACTGTTTGGACGATCTCAAATGACGGGCCGTAGGTCTTACTGACTCCCCCAATCCTTAAGCTCGGGATCGTCTTTTTGTTTGTCGAGCTCGTACAACTTCATCCTTTCCTTGAAATAGGACTCACGGTAGTAACCGACTAATTCAAATGGGTAGCCCTCAGACGTTGTCTTTCCGGTATCAGTAAACTCCACATTTATGAAGTATGACTTGTGACGACCTCGTATGGTTTGGTGCTTCTGCACAAAAAATTGTTTGAATCCTGGGCAATTAATTGAAAGTGTTGGCAATCGACCAGCACCTAGTTTGGCTGCGCGTATTCCCAATTCTTCGTATTTGCAGCTTGTATCATCTACTGTTACGCGGTTGAAGAATGACGAAAACACTATTTTCTTCGGGTAACTGCGCCAGTGTTCATACACCTCAAACACGTCCGAGCCGCGCGGAATTTCCTCTTTGGGTACATACCACGCCGGATTCAACCAAACATCGACATAGTCGAAAGCGACATCGTCTTCCCCGAACGCAAATATGGGAAAAAACATCGCCGCACTCATGGTCACAAATGTTAAATGTCGAGCAAGTATCCGTAACTCTTTGAGAGCGACCGGGAAACGACTAGTGGAGTAATCATGAGGTCTACATTTCTGGGACATATCACTTCCAAGGACTGCAGATAAGCATCATATTGTCCGCATTTGGTCAAAATTTGTCGTCCGCCATCTTATCACCTGGCCGTACCGTGGAACGAGCGGTTAAATAGCATAATCAACAATTACCTGTTGACCACCCTTTTTCTTAAGAGTATTCAATACCTCGTGTGCTATTTGTCTAATACAGGCCATAACTGGCGGCGGAAAAGGCTCTTGCACATCCCCCTTTTGAATTATCCAGCCAAGCGAATTGTTTCGCGATAAATCAAGATAGGCCTCATCAAGCGTAGGATCGACGTGTCCGCCACCATCAGTGTTGGCAACATTCAGGGTCAGGTCCCGCCTACAAAAGAACCGTCCGTTATTGTCCTTGATTACATTGCTGTTCCACCACTTATCAAACTGTAACCAGCGTTCACCGAGAGGGCCGCCACCTGCTTGGCAAAGCGCGAGGTAGCGGTCACTTCCTGCACCCATTCGCATAACCGTCAGTGGGCAATCGGTAAGAAGGTTTCTTGGGTTGAGGTCGTGAGCAGTGTCCATGAATCGTTTCGATCGCAATCCCAGTTGTTGGAGTAGCGCTTGCGATTGACCATGGTGATGCAGCAACAATCTAAGGCTAAGCGCGATGTGCTTTCCGATCGGTTCGAGCCCATTGTCAAAGGAATTGCACGCGTGAATAAGAAGTGCGATTTGGTCATTTAGCTCGGTGATGAGCTCGCCGTGCGGCCGCTTAACTCGCTTTCTTTTTGTCATGCCATACGGCCAGTAGTTGTACCGAATTTGTCCGCCACGGGTATTAATATCCACCAACTGCGACCGGCTGCATTGGGTCAACTGACGCCTTTTCTGTTACACCCAACCTTAGCACCAGAACGGCTGGAGTTGAACTGCATAGCAGCCACTCGATTTCAGTCAGGACTGCAGCATGTCCTTGTAAACGGCGATCGTTTCGCGAGCGGTCTTTTCAATGGTGAAGTTCGTTAGCACTCGTTGTTTCGCGGCTGCACTCATACGATCCAACATTTCACGATCGTTGTACAGCTCGAGGATTTTCTCGCGGATTGCGACAGGATCGCCTGGCTCAACGACAAACCCGGATACGTTTTTCTCAACTAATTCCGGGCTGCCACCAGAGTTGGTAACAATCGGCACGACACCGGCGATCATCGCTTCCAGCATCGCGCGCGGCAGTCCTTCGCGCTTAAGAGATGGCAACACGGAAACATTGACGCCCTTGAGTATCCAGGGCATACGTTTCAGAAAGCCGTAAATATGAATGTTTTCGGAGTAGGAATTTTTCGCGACCAGTTTTCGATGCAGCGGGCTGTCCATTTTCGAGCCCGCCATCAGGAAGTGAATGTTGAGTCCGGGCGGAAGACCGTCGATAGCCTCGATGAACACCGGTACACCTTTGCGTGGTACTGCGCGTACCGTACAAGCGACAACAAAGGCATCGTCGGGGATACCATACTGCTTCAGGTCCTCCGCATCTCCTTCGTAAAGTTCCGGCCTGTGGCCTTTGTGAACAGTTACCGGCACATTGCGTCGCAAGCGCATTCCCGGTACCCCAAGATCGAGCAGATAGCGGCGGATCGCGTCACAGACGCAGATAATGCGATCCAGTCTTGGGTTTAGAAGATAGAACCAGGACTGCGGGCTCCAGTAAGCAAGATTGCCTATGATCCCGCGATAAGCGACCAGCTTGATGTCTATACCGATCGAAGCCATCAAACCGTTCATCGTCGCGCGTTTGTCGAGCATGTGGAGCACATCGTATTGTCCGCGCTTTAGTTCCGCGCGGATAAGTCGAATACACGGTGGACTGAGTTTCCATTTCAGGACGTACGGAATAACCGGCACGCCGGCGGCGACAAGCGCATCGTGGTTGACTGTACCCGGCCACGTAATCACCGTGATATCGATGCCCATACGGTGCATCTCGATGAACGACCCGGTCTCCGCAGGATCGCTTTCGCCATTGATGCACAGGACCCGAATGGGTCTTTCAACCGCCGAACTCATAATTTAACGCAGCTCAGATTTTGGCAAATACCGTTTTTTCTTGTCGAAGACAACGATCGAATCGTAGAATGCGATGCTGCCGAGGTTCGCGGCCAGATAACTGAGATCCAGCTGCTTGAATGCTTCAGGATGTTCGTGACGAAAGTTGGTTTCTTTGTGATCGAAGTAGGGCTCGTGAAGCATGTCGACCATCTGCTTCGATAAGTCGATGAATGTATCTTCGCTGTCGACGTGCTTTAACCAGTAGTTAGTGTGCACATCTTCAACCATGTAACAGCCACCGTCGACCAGGGCCGGGCGGAATAAAGCGCCGAAGCTGATGTTCTGATGGTGTGTTTTGTGACTGCCATCATCGAGAATGATGTCGAACGGACCGAACTCTTCGTTAACCTTGGCAAGAAACTCCGGATCCGCCTGGCTGCCAATCCTGACGAATACTTTCCTGTCGGCAATTTCGTGATCCTTGCAGGATTTGTCGATGTCGATACCGACGATGGTTGAGTCGGGGTGGAAATATTCCTTCCACATTCGGAGCGAGCCACCTCGAAAGACCCCTATCTCGAGCATGCGAATGGGCCTATTTCGGTAGGCCTCAAAGTGCTTGGTATAGATATCGAAATAGTGATGCCATTTGTGAACATTGGTGTCCGCGGCAAAAATATCGAACAACTCGTTCTCGGGCGTGTTTGTGGCCGCGTCAACAGTGACCTTCTCTGTAAGTTCGACCGGGAATGCTGCGGACGTCGCCAGCGACTTGTCGGCGAGCAATGTTGGTGCCTTTGTAATTAACAGACCAAACTTAACCAGCAGCTTATTTAGTAGTTTTCTCATGGGATTCCCGGCGTGTCAGGAGTAACGCTGATGGGAATGATGCCCGAATCCACGGTGAAATTCAGTGGATTTTGATGGCGTCCGCGATGATTATTGCTGGGCTACCGCGTACAATTTGCCGGTCCCTTGGAAAGAAGCCCCCCAGTGAAACAAGAAATCAGCGGCATCGTTCGTGAAGTCAGCAACTGCCGGATATGTGGTTGCACCGATCTGATCAAATACCTTGATCTCGGCTTGCTGCCTCTGGCCAACAATTTGGCGGCTACGGCCAATGATGCGAAGGCAATGCGCCGCTATCCGATGCAGGTCCAGTATTGCCGCGATTGTTCACTGTCGCAGCTCACAGTTGTTATCGATCCGCGTGAGATGTATTCGAATTACGCCTATCGCTCCTCGATCAGCCAGGCGTATATTGACCACTGTCGCGAGATGGCGAAGTCGTTGCGCGATTCGCTGGGCTTGAAGGAGGGCGATCTCGTTGTCGATATTGCCGGTAACGATGGTGCGTTGTTGGCTGTTTTCAAAGACGAACTGGGCGTGCGAGTCGTAAACGTTGATCCTGCCGAAAATCTGGCGGAAATCGCGGAGGCTGCTGGCGTCACGACAATTACCAGTTTCTGGGGTGCCGAGGCAGCCCGGAGAATTGTTGTCGAACACGGTAAACCTGATTTGATCACGGCGACGAATGTTTTTGCGCACGTCGATGATGTGCGCAGTTTCGTATCGGCCGCGAAGGATTGCCTCAGCGATGATGGTGCTTTAATGCTCGAATTTCCCTACGGCATTGATTTTATCGAACACCGTGAGTTCGACACTATTTACTTCGAGCACCTGAGCTATGTGCTGCTTGAGCCGGTCAGGCGCCTTGCAGAGAGCTTGGGAATGGCCATCTTCGACGTGCAAAAACAGGACATTCACGGCGGCACAATTCGCGTTTTCATCGGTAAAGAAAATTCACATGACGTGTTGCCATCAGTTGCTGAATTCATTGCGAACGAAAAACAAGAGGGTTACCACGACGCTGACGTATACCGGGACTGGAATCGCGAGATTGATGATTTGATCGCTGATTTGGTTTCGCAAATAACGGCGCTTAAGAAAGGCGGGGCGAAAATCGCCGCTTTCGCCGCGTCCGCGAAGGGCAATACGCTATTGAACGCCTGTCGTTTCGATACGGACACGGTGGACTACATCGTCGACGACACGCCGGAAAAAATCGGCAGGTTTTCACCCGGTACAGGAATACCCATTGTGGACCGTGCGGTGCTGGCCGAAGACCCACCCGACTACCTTCTGATACTGGCCTGGAATTTCGCGAAAGAAATTATTGCAGAGACCGCGAACTTTAGCGCTGGCGGCGGCAAATACATTATTCCGATTCCGGCTTTCAAAATCATCGCGCCAGAAGGCGAGGCTTAATATGAGCAAACCCACAACAAAAGGCATCATCCTTGCCGGTGGCACCGGTTCACGCTTGCACCCTCTTACGTTGTCCGTCAGCAAGCAGCTCATGCCGATTTACGACAAGCCGATGATCTACTATCCATTGTCGACCCTGATGATGGCGGGCATTCGGGACATACTGGTGATCACCACGCCAGAGGATCAAAGTGCGTTCGAAAAGCTTCTCGGAGATGGCAGTCAGTGGGGTATTTCAATTTCGTACGCGGTGCAACCGGATCCAGGTGGCCTGGCACAGGCATTTATCATTGGTGAGGACTTCGTAGACGGCAACTCTGTTGCCCTTGTCCTTGGCGACAATATTTTCTACGGGCACGGGCTGCAACGGCAATTACGTTCCGTCGCAGAGAACTCGAGCGGCGCGACTGTTTTCGCCTACCATGTGAAGGATCCAGAGCGTTACGGCGTTGTTCATTTCGACGAGAACGGCACGGCAATTGGCATCGAGGAAAAGCCAGACAAGCCGAAATCGAATTACGCGGTGACCGGGCTGTATTTCTATGATTCAAGCGTCGTCGAGATGGCCAGGAACCTCAATCCATCGGCACGAGGTGAACTTGAGATAACCGATATCAATCGACTATATCTCGATGACGACGCGTTGCACGTCGAGCTGATGGGACGAGGCGCAGCGTGGCTGGATACCGGCACACACGAATCCCTGCTTGAGGCGGCGCAGTTCGTGCAGATCATTGAGCAACGTCAGGGCCTGAAAATTTGTTGCCCGGAAGAAATCGCCTACGCGAGTGGCATGATTGATGCGGTGCAGCTCAAGGCGTTAGCCGACGGCCTCGGCAAGAATGGCTACGGTGAGTATTTGCTTGGAGTTCTTGAGGAGACGACGCTCAGATGACGCCTGCCCGAACAGTAATGGTGACTGGCGGCGCCGGTTTCATCGGTGCCAACTTTGTGCGCTACTGGAGCGAACATTATCCGTCTGATCGTATCATCGTACTGGACGCGTTGACCTACGCTGGCAACCTCGCCAATCTGGAGTCTGTTTCTGAGCTGCAGAACTACCGTTTCGTACACGGCAACATTCTCGACGTGGCGGTGATCGATGAACTGATGCTTGAGGAGCAAGTTGACACGATCGTGCACTTCGCGGCCGAGTCGCATGTTGATCGTTCGATACATGAGCCGGATGCCTTTATACAGACGAATGTTATTGGCACGAATAACCTGCTGATGGCGGCTCGCAAGCACTGGATCGATAGTGACAGCGCGCCGGCAACACACCTGTTTCATCATGTTTCGACCGATGAGGTGTACGGAACACTTGGCCCGGATGATCCGGCTTTCACCGAACAGACCCTGTACGCGCCGAACTCACCCTATGCCGCAAGCAAAGCAGCCTCAGACCACCTGGTCCGTTCCTACCACCATACTTATGGCATGCAGGTGACAACCAGCAACTGCTCCAACAACTACGGTCCGTATCAATTTCCCGAAAAACTCATTCCACTGATGATCGTCAATGCAGTGACCGGCAAGCCGTTGCCGGTTTACGGCGATGGCTCGAATATTCGCGACTGGCTGTACGTTGAAGATCACTGCCGCGGCATCGATCTGGTCATGAATAAAGGTCGGAGGGGTGCGACCTACAACATTGGCGGCAATAACGAGTGGCGCAACATAGATATCGTGAATCAACTCTGCAAGAGCATCGATGCGGCAGTCGCTGCTGACGATCGTCTCGCCGGGCAGTTTCCGGACGCGCCCGCGGCCAGTGGCAAGAAAACCGGGTCATTAATTGCGTTCGTCAAGGATCGGCTCGGTCACGATTGGCGTTATGCGATCGACGCGACACTGGCTGAGACCGAGCTGGGTTACAAACCGCTGGAGGATTTCGAGTCCGGTTTTCAACTGACCCTGACCTGGATGCTTAACAATGAAGCCTGGTGGCGCGCTGTGATGGATGGCAGCTACCGCAACTGGATCAGCAAGAATTATTCTGCAGACGATTGATTGGCCATCGCCCGCGGGCTGAGCCAGGAACCCGTCTGAATTGCGCTACCGTAATATCGCAGCAACCCCAAAAGCATGCGACTGCGAACCCGGAGCGTCGGAATCTGCCGCAGTGTGATGAGATCCAGGACACCCGCAATTACCAGCATAGGCATGCGCAGCAGAACAATTAATGTGTGTGTCAGCCAGCGCGCCAAGCCTCGCGTGTGATGCTGGGTGTAGACGTGTTTCGAAATGATGACCTCAAGTTTGGTCATTGATTTCACGGCAACATTCAACCGACTCGAGCCACCGTGGGCATGAATGACCTTTACTTCGGGTGCGTAAGCAACACTTAATCCACAGTCGTGTGCTTTGCGACAGAGGTCCGCGTCTTCAACGTACATCCAGTAGTCTTCGGACCAGCCACCGATCGCGTCAAAGTCCTCATGGTCGATAAGCAGTACTGAGCCAGTTACCCAGTCACAATACGTAAGCTCGCTGTATTCCGCCCGCGGATCGCGAAACTTCGACGGCAACAAGAGCCGCAGCAGCGCTTTGAGTGTCTTGCTCTGATTCAAGAGGCTTGGAAAATCATCGAAAACCTTCTGTGCCTTGCCGGCCGCAGATACCTGTTTGGGCGCGACGATGCCAAGGTCGTGCTGCGCTTTGATCTGCATGAGTTTTTGAATGTCGGGTGGCCCTGCGACGACATCCGGGTTCATGAACAATAGCTGCTCGCCGCTCGCTTTCGCGACGCCGATATTACAGCCGTGGCCGAATCCGCTGTTATCCGGGTTGGCGATGAACGTCGCCCACGGAAATCGCGCGGCGAATGCATCGAACTCGGTGGGGTCGGATTCGTTATCAACAATTATAATTTCCCAGTCCTCGGGAAAGTCAGCGCTCAGGGCGGATAGCGCCGCTGCGAGGTGTCCCCAGGATTTATAGTTGACGGTGATAATCGATAACTTCACCGCGCGTGCTCCGGCTTTGAGTCAATGTCCAAAAAGCTATCGATCTTGCTGACAACATCGTTGACAGTAATAAGGCCCATCGCATCAGGATGACGAACACGCCGTCCCCAGTGCAGTTTTTCGACAGATTTACCCAGATACTTCATAGCCGCATCGGGATAACGATTGACTGTGAGTTCACGCGAGGCGAACGGCCCTGTGCGATCGGGATTCGAAGTTGCATACAAGCCGAGTACCGGCGTGCTAAACGCTGTCGCCATATGCGCAGGGCCGGAGTCCGGGCAGATAACGAGGTCCGCTGCATTAATCAGCGCAGCCAGTTGTTTGAGTGACGTCTTGCCAACCAGATTGTCAGCAACTCCATTTGCAGAAAGTGCTGCACCGTATTCAATTTCCAGTGCGCTGGGTCCACCGGTCAATACAACGCGACATCCCCTGCTAACAAGGTGTTCGATCATCACCGTGTAATTCTCGACGCTCCAGTTGCGAAAATTGCGGCTGCGATTGCTGCTACAGGGGCTGACCACAACCAACGGTCTGTTCGGGCTGCGATAGTCTGCAGCAAATTCCCGAACGTCCTCATCCAGCGGTATATCCCAGCGAATCGGCTGCGGTGCGACACCTATAGCAGACGCAAACGACATCATCGCTTCGAGCGCGTGCTCGCCATGCGCCGCGGCGATGCGCTTATTCGTAAACATCCACTGAAAATCTTTCGCTCGCTCGCGATCGAAGCCGAGTCGAATCGGGGCCCGTATCGATCGATAAAGAAGATTGACGCGCATCGAAGCGTGCATGCAAAGAGCGATATCGAACGTTTTATCGCCAAGCGCATAGCGTACTTCTCTGTATGCGTGGAGGCCTTTGGATTTGTCGAAGATGATAAACTCAATGTCCGGTATATCGGCCAAGAGCTGTGCTTCAGTCTTGCCGATGATCCAGGTGATTTTGGCTTCAGGCCAGTTGTCCTGAATTCGCCGGACCACAGCAAGTGCGTGACATGTGTCACCGATCGCAGAGAGGCGAATGACACATATTGTTTTTGGCAGCGTTTTTAGAATCAAATCTGACAAGAGAGAAGGACGTACCCGTTGACCGAAACCGTCGAGAGAACCAAGAACGGCGCCATCCTATACGATAAGGCGATTATCAACCAGATTTCGGACGAACGCTTTACGCCGGAAGGCTGGCTGCACGCTGAAGTATTGACGGGATCACTGCGCTCCGGTGGGCGTGGTAACACGATGTTCGTGGGCAATGTGCCGCGCCAATTCGTGCTGCGCCATTATCGGCGTGGTGGCCTGCTTGGCAAGCTGGTGCGCGATACCTACATATTCTCCGGTGAAGATTTGACGCGTTCGTTCATGGAGTGGCGCCTGCTCGACAAGCTTGCCGCGAATAATATGAACGTGCCGCGCCCGGCGGCCGCGCGTTTTAGTCGCCGTGGCACCTTTTACACCGCAGATCTCATCACGGTTCGCATTCCAGACGTGGTGTCTTTGTCGCAGTACGTAGCGGCGGAAGATAGGGACGAAGCATTTTGGCAGTCTGTCGGAGCAGCGATCTGGAAATTTCACGAGGCAGGCGTGTATCACGCGGACATGAATGCCTACAACGTGCAGGTCGACAAAGACGGTGATATCTGGATGCTCGACTTTGACAAGGGTGCGTTGAAATCACCGGGCCTGTGGCAGCAACAAACCCTCAGTCGTCTGCATCGATCATTGAAAAAGGTACTGGATCTGGATCCGAGATTGCATTTCCGTGCCGCCAATTGGGAGCAACTGCTGCAGGGTTACTTCAGCGCCGCCAAGTCCGAGTAGTAGTTCGGGTAGTCGTCCGGCAGGTCTTTAAACTTCCGGTGTATCCAGAAGTACTGCTCGGGGCAGGTGCGAATGTGTTCCTCGAGCACCTCGTTGTAGCGGCGCGTATCCGCCACCGGGTCATCACTCGGAAAATTATCGAATGGCGGTAGCAAGGTCATCTCATAACTACCGTCCTTCAGTCGCCGCGGAAAAAACGGAATGGCGATGGCTTTGCCCAGGCGCGCGAGTGTTGAGGTAGCCGTTGTCGTCATGGCCGGAACACCAAAGAATTCTATGATCTCGGCACCTTTTCGATTGTAGCTCTGATCTGGCGCGTACCAGACAGGCCGGCCGGCGCGCAGGCTGCGAATCATTTTCTTGATGTCTCGCTTTTCGATTGTATTGGCAACCGTGCGTTCACGTCCGCTACGCTGCAACTCGGTTATGAATTGGCTGCGGTTCTTGCGATACACACCGTCGAACGGCGGGCTATTCATCGCAAGCACCCGGCCACTAACTTCAATGGTCGTGAAATGCGCCGCAAGCAGTATCACGCCCTGGCCCTTTTCGACGGCGTTTTGCAGGTGCTCGAGGCCCTTAATTGTAGTTATCGAGGCGAGGTGCTTGTCGCTGGCCCAACGCCCAAGGCCCATTTCAATAAGCGTCATTCCCAGCGCCTTGAAATGCTCGAATGCCAGCGCGTTGCGCTCGTCTGGCATGAGTTCTGGAAAACACAATTCAATATTGCGGCGCACGATGGCACGGCGCGAGCCGCCCAGTCGGTGTGCCAGGCGCCCTATGATACGACCCGTCGCAAGCGCGATTCGATGCGGCAGCAGACACAAAAGCCGCAAGAACCCCATACCGATCCATGTTGGCCAGTATCTGGGAGTCCAGTAGCTGGAAAGGGGTCTTCGTTCCGCGGTCATAGCGACCGCATTTTACTCGGACATGCCGTCTACGTAACCACCATCTGCAGATTTTTTCACGACGTCGATCTCTTGCTCACTGGCTGAAATCTCGTCGGTTTCTATGCCCACATGGAAAGCGGCAAAACCAGGCATAACGACCTGATTGCGTGCCATGCCGATGATGCGACCCGAGTAGGGTGAGCGAAGCTCGCTGCGGGCGTTGCTCATTGGGTCTGTTATTGATCCCAGTACGTCTCCTTTTCGTACGGTGCTACCGAGTGAGACATCGGACAACAGAATGCCGCCATTATCGGCACGCACCCACGATGACCGGTAGTAAACAGGCTCGGGGTCACCCCACAAGCGCATGCGTCGGGTCATGCCCAACGTATTCAGCAGGGTTTCGACGCCCTTCACGCCATGTTTTACCTCAGCGAGTTCGAGTTGTGACGGCCCACCTGCTTCGACCGTGACTGCGGGAATGCCCACAATCGTCGCCGCGTAGCGTAGCGTGCCGATGGTTGGTTTGCTGTGCAGCACAACCATTGCGCCAAAACCGTGCGTGAGTGTGACAACATCCGGGTTGCGCAGGTCCGCGCGAATTTGCGGGAGATTAGCGCGTTCGAAAGAGCCCGTGTGCAAATCGATGAGTGCATCGCATTTGAAAATTACTTCGTTGAACAGAGAATGCGCAATGCGTGCAGCAGCACTGCCGTAGGGATTACCCGGGAAATATCGATTGAGATCGCGACGGTCCGGCAAATAACGTGAGCCGCGGCGGAAGCCTTGCACGTTAACGATGGGTACGCCGATTAATGCGCCCGATAATTTCTTGGGGTCGATGTCGTGGAAAACCCGGCGCACAATCTCAATACCATTGAGCTCGTCACCGTGAACCGCGGCTGTCAGGCAAACAGTTGGGCCAGGGGCACTGCCGTTAGCGACAAGCACCGGGGTGGAAACCGGTACGCCCTCAAACAACTCAGTTGCTGACCAGGACAGTCGTTGCGATGTGCCAGGAGCAATTTCAGCGCCGAGAATCTCTAGTGGCTCAGCCAGACCCTCGGCATCGGTGACCGCGTCGGCCAGTGGGCCCATGTATTCGCGAGCCGGAGCGGGATCAATCAATTCTGCAGCAGCCACCGACGTTTCGCTGGAACGAGAATCAACATCGAGTGTCGAATCCTGAAGTACGTCGATGCCGTTGTCCGGTGGGTCAACCGAGACCTCACCAGCGTAGGTTGTGCCGCACAGCAGCAGTACCGCAATACTTGCCAGGTATTGGCAAACTCGGCTGCAAGTGTCAGATTGTCGGCGGAAGGCATTCATATAGCCCCAAAAATACGGCATTTAACGGCTTTTTTCTGTGAAGTAATCAATAATTTACGATTGAAACTTGAATTTATATAAATGACAAGCTTGAAACCTCTTTTATTATTGTTATTCCTGATTTTTTCAGCATTAACGCTTGCCGATGAAACTTTCCCTCTGCCCGCGGAGCTGCAACCCGACGTCGATTTTTGGGTTGATGTATTCACGGTCTACGGCAACGACGAAGGTGTATTGCACGATAATCGCCATCTCGGGGTCGTTTATGAACGTCTCGCGATATCCGAAAAGACATCGCGCCGTGAGCGCCAAAGGCGTGTTGAGAAACGTCGCAAAGCGCTGCAGGCAGTCCTGCGATCGCTGGCTTTCGGCAAACGCGACAACCTGACGGCCGAAGAGGCGCGGGTTCTTGATTTGTGGCCTGCCGGCGTGAGCAACAAGACCTTGAGTAACGCCGTCGGCCGAATTCGGTTTCAACAAGGACTCAAAGATCGCTTCCAGCAAGGGCTGCAACGCTCGGGTCGATGGCGTGACCACGTCAACAAGGAATTTTCGGCATTGAATGTGCCGATAGATATTGCGGCATTGCCACACGTGGAGTCGTCATACAATCCGAATGCGCGTTCGAGTGTTGGCGCTTCCGGAATTTGGCAATTTACTCGCAGCACAGGTCGGCGATTCCTGCGTGTTGATCATGTCGTCGACGAACGTAATGATCCGTTTGCCGCGACGCGTGCCGCGGGTCGGCTCATGGCCTACAACTATTCGATTACCGGCAATTGGCCCATGGCCATCACGGCCTACAACCACGGCCTTGGCGGTGTGCGGCGGGCAATGCATCAGTACGGTGACACGGCCTATGTGGAAATCTTAAGAAAATACAACGGGCGTACATTTGGTTTTGCGTCGCGAAATTTTTACGTCGCGTTTCTTGCGGCGAAGGAAGTGGATCAAAATGTTGAAAAATACTTTCCCGGTTTGAAAGCTGAGACACCGACCAACTATTCCGTTGCGAGCTTGCCGACCTATGTTTCCGTCTCTGGCCTGACAAAGGCATTGGGCACAACGTCCGCGAACCTGGAGCAACACAATCCTGCGTTGCAGGCGACTGTATGGCAGGAAAGCAAATATTTGCCGAAAGGATATGAGCTACGTTTTCCTGCTGACAGCCTGCAGCAGTCACTTGCGAAGCTTGTTGGATCTTTACCGTCCGATGTTATTTTTTCCAGGCAGTTGCCGGATATGTTTCACCGGGTTGAGCGCGGTGACACGTTGTCGCAGATAGCGGCATCCTACTCCACTCGCGTATCCACCCTGGTTGCACTCAACAATCTCAACAGCAGCCACCGAATTCATGCGGGCCGGCAGTTGCGTTTGCCTGCGGCCGGACCGGCGCCGGTCATCCCTAAAACGCCTGCCGCGCGGGTTCCGGAACCTGAGCCCGATGAAGAGGTTGTCGCCGCTGAAGTAATGCCAAGCGACGTGGCCAGTGCTTTTGCGACGTCGTTGCTCGGCTCTATTCAAACGTCACTGCTGTCGGATCCAAGTGACTACAGCGTCGCGGACGATAAAACCATCGAAGTACAGCCACTGGAAACACTCGGTCATTTTGGTGACTGGCTGGAGATAAGAACGCAGAGACTGCGAGACTTGAATGGCCTGGCGTTTCGCACACCGGTTGCCGTTGGACAGCGGATCAGGCTGGACCTGAATACCGTTGAAGCCAAAGTCTTTGAGGAGCGCCGGGTTGCCTATCACCGGACGCAGCAGGACAGTTTCTTCCGCGAACACGTGATTAGCGGTGTTATCGAACATACGATTCAGAAAGGGGAGTCGATCTGGATACTGGCACTACGGAAATACGATGTACCGATCTGGTTGTTCAGGCAGTACAACCCGGAGGTCGATATGCACAAGGTTCGCCCCGGTACTAAAATCCAGATTCCGTTGCTGACCGATGTGGAGAGCGGTTAGTGGCGAACACGATCAAACTCTCCGCGTGGCGATTGCTCCCGATTATTCTTATTTCGACGGCCGCCGCCTTCTGGTTCAACGATGTGCAGGAGGGCGGGCCATACGTGTTGCGCAACCTGATTCCACTCGTCATTCTGGTGCTTCTGTCCGGGCTGGTGTTGCATCAAGGTGGTGGCCACTGGACCGGATCCGGTAAGCGTCTGCCATTGGGCGTTGTTGGTTATTCGATTCCCGCACTGGGACTCGCTATATACCTGCACTACGCGTATTCGATAAATCTCAACGATTTATTCACGGATGCGGCGCACCCGGATCGTATTTTCCAGTACCTGCCCATCTATACGTCTGTCGCCGGTGGCATCGGATTCGCGATCGGCTGGATAGTTGGGCGCAATGTGTAGTGTGATACAGGCCGTTTTCCCGGGGGCGGAGGTTTGCTAGGCTAGACCGATGACGAAGCAATTGAGAATATTGTGTCTGCCGCTAATGTTGCTCGTGCCGGGCTTAATGCAGGCCAGCGAGTTTCCGGTTGCGGACGAGGTCATCATTGATAAGTCAGACCGCGAGCTGTACCTGCTGAGCAATGGCGAGATTTTTCGCACCTTCAAGATTGCCCTGGGAATCAGTCCTATGGGGGACAAGAAAAAAGAAGGCGATTTCAGAACGCCGGAAGGCAAGTATCTGTTGGATATGCGGAATCCCAACAGCGACTACTTTCTCTCTATCCATGTTTCTTACCCAAGCTCAACGGATCGCAGTGAGGCGAATCGGAATGGCGTGGATCCCGGTGGCGCCATTATGATTCATGGCCAGCCCAATTTACCGTCACATTCAGAAACGTTTTACCGAACACAGGACTGGACCAATGGCTGTATCGCGTTGTCGAACTCCGACATGATCGATATCTGGCTGATGACGGGTGACAATACGCCGATCGAGATTCGCCCATAAGCGATGAACAAGTCGATGGTTAAAGTCCCGATGTGTGTGGACGCAGAGATTTGGCCTGAGGGCGGTCTGGAAGTCCTTTCCCAACTCGAAGTTGACCTCCTGAAATGTAGTGGTGCCGGTGGTTTGTACCCGCTGTTGCGACGCTGTGTGCTGGCTGTACTCAATTCGGGCAACGATATGGACGAGACGAAGGAGGTACTGCAGAAGTATCACGACTTCGAAGTGAACTTCATTCAACAGGACCGGGGTCTTAAGGTGTCTTTAAAGAACGCTCCGGGCGGGGCGTTCGTTGACGGCCGAATGATTCGCGGTTCACGCGAGCTCGTGTCGGCCGTTCTGCGAGACATCGTGTATACCCGTCACGAAATCCTGGATAGTGAGCGATTTATTCTCGATTCGTCGGAAGGCATCACGAACGCCGTATTTCATATCGTTCGCAACGCGAAGCTGCTGGTGTTACCGGCACAGGTCAACATGGTCGTGTGCTGGGGGGGCCACGCTATTAGCCGGGCGGAATACGATTATTCCAAACTGGTCGGTTACGAAATGGGTTTGCGCGGACTCGATATCTGTACCGGTTGTGGTCCTGGTGCCATGAAAGGGCCGATGAAGGGCGCGACTATCGGCCATTCCAAGCAGCGCATAAGAGACGGTCGATACGTGGGAATTACTGAACCCGGGATTATCGCTGCAGAATCGCCAAATCCGATCGTGAATTCGCTGGTTATCATGCCGGATATGGAAAAGCGGCTGGAGGCATTTGTCAGAACCAGCCACGGGATCGTGGTATTTCCGGGCGGCGTTGGAACTGCCGAGGAAATTCTTTATCTATTGGGCGTTTTGTTGCACCCGGATAACGAGGGGCAGCCGTTACCGTTGGTGATGACGGGCCCGGCGAGTTCGGAGTCGTACTTCAGCCAGATCGACGAGTTCATCGGTGCGACGCTGGGGCCTGATGCACAGAAGCGTTACAAGATAATTATCGACGATCCGCGTGCCGTCGCTCAGGAAGTCAAGATTCGTCTTGAGGATGTACTCGAGTTTCGAAAGCGCCACGGTGATGCGTTCTATTTCAATTGGCGCCTAAAAATAGATCGTGATTTCCAAATGCCATTTGTCGCGACACATGAGTCAATGCAGGAACTCGATATCAGTGAAGATTTACCGACCCATATCCTGGCGGCAAATCTGCGGCGTGTGTTCTCGGGCATCGTTTCCGGCAACGTTCGCGAGGACACAGCAGAACAAATCGAGAAGCGTGGGCCGTTTCAGATCGGTGGCTCACGACGAATTATGGATATGCTCGACAAGTTGCTGGCGGCGTTCGTTCTGCAGCAACGCATGAAGATTTCGGGCAAAGACTACGATCCGTGCTACGTGATTAAGTAAAGCCGATACTTAACTAACTGAAAACTAATGATAATCACAGGAACGGCATTGTGATGCAGTTCCTGTGATTTATGGTGAATGGCGATTAGCATTTGTTCAAAGGATTTAGTGAGCAAAGATATGCCAGATAGAAAAAACATGAAGTGGGCGGACAGCTACGGTACGGATGCCGGGCAGGACCCCAACGCCAAAGATACGACGCTGGATAATAAGGCGCCGGCCGCGAATGACGCGGATGGATGGAAGCAGTATCGTCGCTGGATATCGAAAGCGCCGACAACACGCGGCCGCCGTTCGGGGATCGATCCTTCGCTTTACTCATGGAAGGGTTATCGCGATTGGTCGGACCAGGTGAAACGTAACTGGTCCAAGGACCAGGATAGCGACGAATAGCCGCTCCAGCAATCATCAAAGAATACGCAAAACGCCGGCCTTGTGCCGGCGTTTTACGTAATAACAAAGTGCCAACCAGTGCTGGCCTGAAGGACCGTGAAATGAGTCCGGAAATGCACCGGAACTGCGTCATACTTTTGAGCAAAAAGACCTTTCACGGGCAAGTTCTAAAGCAAGCTGTGACCTGCCTCACGGAGCGATAATTCCGGGCTATCTATAGTTCATTTACCACTTGAAAAACTGTTGACGTGAGTATGTCAAAGAAACAGCCAAAAGATGAATCACCCATAGAGGCGTTAACGAGCGAATCTGCCCGTCAGCGCTGGGAACTTTTCCACCGTGCCATCGCACATGCGAAAGAGTCCAATAACGCGCTTCTGGATGACGGTGACTCTGGCGGCGCCGATACCGAAAGCGCTGCTCCCCTGCTGACTATTGTCCGCTAGGTTCGCGTCCACCAGGAAACTCCAATGGAACGACTATTACAGTACCTCGATGATCTTGATGACCTCTACGGAATGGTCGGATTGATCACTGAGCGACTGCATCGTTTCCTGTCTGCACTGTTTTCATACCTGCTGCTTAGTGCAGGAGCGATAGCGGGAGTATGGCTTGCGTTGCTGCGCCCACCGCTCGCACTCGCCACCTGTATGCTGCTATTCGTTGCACTCCTGTATCGCTCAGTAACTGAACGGCCCGCAAGCTGGTCGCGAACCGCCTGAAGAAACTTCGCCCGAACGTCTCGCGCGGCCTTGAAATAGGCTGTGAAGCCTATATCGTGTCAATCTCTTTCTATGTCGGGAGACGATTGCGTGAGCGACAAGCGCGAAACCCTCGGATTTCAGACCGAGGTTCGTCAGCTACTGCAGCTGATGATCCATTCTCTGTACAGCAACAAGGAAATTTTCCTTCGTGAGCTGATTTCCAATGCCTCTGATGCGGCAGACAAGCTTCGCTTTGAAGCGCTGGCTAATCCTGAACTGCTGGCGGACGATACCGATCTCGGTATCAGTATCGAGGTCGATAAGGAAGCACGAACGCTGTCTGTAGTGGATAACGGTATTGGCATGTCTCGCGACGAGTTGATCGACAACCTCGGCACGATCGCGAAATCGGGCACCGCCGAATTCCTGCAACAGATGACCGGGGACAAGAAACACGATGCTCATTTGATCGGGCAATTCGGTGTTGGTTTTTACTCTGCGTTTATCGTGGCTGACAAAGTATCGGTTGAGACGCGACGAGCCGGACTGGGTGTTGATGCGGCAGTGCGCTGGGAGTCTGCAGGCGAAGGCGAATTTACGATCGAAAATATTGAGAGAGAGGATCGTGGTACGCGAGTTACTTTGCACCTCAAGGAAGACGAGTCCGAGTTCGCGGAATCGTTCCGCATCGAGTCATTGATTCGAAAATATTCCGACCATATCGGATTTCCTGTTTCGTTAACGGCGATTGGTGAAGAAGACGCCGAGACCAAAGTCGTCAACTCCGCGACGGCTCTTTGGACGCGCTCACGCTCTGACGTGACCGAAGACGAGTACAAGGAATTCTATAAACACCTGTCGCATGATTTCACGGATCCTCTGACGTGGAGTCACAATCGCGTTGAAGGAAAGCGTGAATACACGAGTTTGCTTTATATTCCAGGCGCAGCGCCATTTGATATGTGGAATCGCGAAGTACCGCGAGGTCTAAAACTTTATGTGCAGCGCGTGTTCATCATGGACGACGCGGAGCAGTTCTTGCCGCTATACCTGCGCTTCGTCAAAGGTGTCGTGGATTCTTCGGATCTGCCACTTAATATTTCAAGAGAGTTGTTGCAGCAAAACCCGGATCTCGCGGCGATGCGTGGCGCGCTGACCCGTCGTGTGCTGGACATGCTGAAGAAAGTCGCCGGCGATAAAGACAGCTACCAGAAATTCTGGGGTGAGTTCGGCCAGGTACTGAAAGAAGGTTTTGTTGAAGATCATGCCAATAAAGACAAGCTCGCGAAACTGCTGCGATTTGCAACAACGCATAACGGCAACGACACGCAAGACCAGTCTCTGGATGACTATTTGCAGCGTGCCAAAGAGGGTCAGGAGAAGATTTACTACATCCTGGCCGAAAACTACGCGACGGCCGTGGCCAGTCCACATATTGAGCAACTGCGTAGTCGCGGAATCGAAGTGTTGCTGTTAACGGATCGCATCGACGCCTGGTTGACGGACAGTCTCACCGAATTTGAAGGTAAGGCACTGGTCGATGTCGCGCGTGAGGCGCTTCACATACCAGAAGAGGGTGATGAGAAAGCACAGGACAAGCTGAACGACGAGCACAAGAGTTTGCTCGAAAAAATTCAGGGCGCGCTAAGCGAGCGTGTAGAGGCCGTGAATGTCAGTCGCCGGCTTGTCGATTCGCCAGCCTGCGTGGTAGCCAGTGATCAGGATTTGAATCCGCAAGTACGACGTATGCTTGAGGCTAGTGGTCAGGAGTTACCCGATTCAAAGCCAATCCTCGAAATTAATGTTGAGCATCCACTTATGACCCGATTGTCCGGCGAGGCCGACGATGGGCGTTTCGGTGCGCTGTCCAACATCGTTCTGGACCATGCGTTGCTGGCAGAGGGGTCGCAACTTGCGAATCCTGCAGAATATGTGCGGCGGATGAATGACTTCTTGCTCAATAGCGGCGATGGAGCGGACAGTGAGTCATCCTGACGACAAAGAGCTGCGCGCCAAACTGGACGACGAACAATTTGAGGTCACACAAAACGCTGCAACAGAGGGCGCGTTCACGGGTAAGTATGTCGATCACAAGGCCGACGGAACCTATCGCTGCGTTTGTTGTAACGCGACGCTATTCAATTCGGAGCACAAATACAATTCGGGTTCGGGTTGGCCAAGTTTCTGGCTGCCAACGGCCGAAGACGCTGTTCGAATCAATAGAGACATGAGTCACGGCATGGTGCGACGTGAAGTCGTTTGCAGGAACTGCGACGCGCACCTGGGGCACGTGTTTGAGGATGGCCCGCAGCCGACTGGTTTGCGATACTGCATCAATTCCGCATCACTGGATTTTGAGGACTCACAAGAATGAACAGGATTTTCGCACTCGTTACGATCGTTTCTGCCATGACTTTGGCAGCGTGTAATAAGCCAGCAGAAGAGGGTGTTGCTGAGGAAGCGGCCGCCGAAGCTAATGTGCCGGTGAAGGTCGATTGCCCGTCCGCCGATGAATCAGGGAATATTGAAATTGCTCCTGGCCTGTCTGCAAGGATCATTAAGACCGGCTATGGTCGAGCGGCCGTCAAAGGCGATTACGCAGATACCAATGTATGGCTTTGGCAATTGGACGAGTCCGCCGAGGATCGCCATGGCCAATTTGTCTGGGAATCGGGTGCCAACATTTTTCAGTTCCAGCTTGGTGCTGGTCAAGTGATCAAGGGTTGGGATCTGGGTGTGCCGTGCATGCTCGAAGGCGAAACGCGTGAACTCGTGGTCGCGTCAGACCTCGCCTACGGCGTGGCGGGGAGAGGCTCGGCGATTCCGCCAAATACGCCCCTGATTTTTACTATTGAACTCATAAAACTGACCTCATCTGAGTGATGGCTTCCATTTAGTCCGTCGGGAAAGGGTTCTGCGGCCTGTCGATGCTGGTTAGCGTAATCTCGATACGGCGATTGAGGCTGCGCCCATAGCGGGTGCTGTCGTCAGCTATTGGTACGCTTGATCCCGCGCCAGCGACTAGCAGGCGGGCGCGGTCGATGCCACCGTCAACGATGTAATCGCCAACGGTGTTCGCTCGCTGCAAACTCAAGTGCTGGTTCCTTGAGGCGTTGCCGGACGAGTCAGTGTGGCCGGTTATCGATATCTCTGAGTCGCCGCAGGCGTTTGCGAGCGCTATCACACGGTCGAGTCTCGGGTACGCCGAGCTTCGAAAATTCGTGCTGGACTCCTCAAAATTGATCGCCCCCGGCTCAAACGCAACAAATGCGCGCGTACAAACTTCCGCTGTGCTGACAGCGGGATCGACAGGGAGGATGTCCACGGTCAACGAAACATGCGATGGCAGCGTTGTTTTAAGTGCGTCGAATTGACTCTGCCAGCTTACGTGATCGACGGTGATACCGCGGATCCTGATTTCATTGGCTGATAACTCTGCCTGCGCAGATGCTGACTCCGCGAGCAAATAGAGAAGTTCTATCGTCATGTCTTCCCAATAGCGTGGGACGACGCCGAGCGGCCGGAAATTGGTGATTACAGGTTCTTCACTGTACGAAGACGTTGCTATCTGAAGCAGGTCTTGTTCATGCCGCCGGGAAATTGTGTGGCCGGATAGTGTTAGCTGACCTCGTTGCCGGCGGATCTGAAACTGTGGTGGCGGCGGAGCCAGTAGAGCGATTGAAGTATCGGTTGACTCGCTATTGCCGAGTAGCGGTGAAACCGCGAGGCCACCAACGAGAATGACAGCAGCAACTATCCTAATTGCTGATTTCTTGATCACACAGATCTCGCGCCTGGCCTATCCAGTCTTCACGATAGATGCGACTGCGCAATCCTTTCAGTCGCTTTGCTATCCGGTCGATGTCGTATTCGCTCATGTTCGAAATCTGCTGGAATCGGAATATGCCCATTTCATTGAGCGTCTTTTCTATAGCGGGCCCAACACCCTTGATGGCCTGTAACTTGTCACGCGCACCGCTGATGGGTTCACTGATGGAATCCTCCTCCTCGTCCTCCGGGTCCTCTTCGATCGGGTCGTTGGATGCGTCCCGTCCATCGGTCAACGTATCCGGATCGCTCACTGGTTCGATACGGGTTTGAGCGGATTCGGATGTCATTTCGAGTTCGGCAATACGCGTTTCGGCGGCAGCCAGCTCTGCCTCCAGTCGCTCCGCATCTTCATTTCGTTGCCGGAACCTGTCGATGAGTGGCGGCAGCCTGTTTTGCCAGTTCTCGAGTTCCAGTTGCAATTTCTTGATGCGTGCATCCTTTTCCTGCAGGTTCGCGCTCGCGCCCTCGTTTGAAGAGATGTCGGACTGCAGCTGATCCCGCTCCTGCATCGAGACTTCGAGATTGCCGCGAATGTCTTTTATCTCACGTTGTAACTCATCCCGCCGGGCGAAGGCTTCCTGAACCACTGCAGATAATTCCCTGGCACGATTCTTGGCGTCCTTGTTGGATGCCTGATACTGACTGATCTGTTCTTGCCAGCCCGCATTTACCGCGGCTTTTTCTTCTTTTGACCGGTTGCCCCGGAGAACCCATCCGACAATGGCGCCAGCAACGGTCATTGCGGCGATTATTGCGATATGTACGATGTTGAGTTCAGGCATCGATTGCTTCCGACATTACATAAGATCATAATTTTACAGCAGTATTCATGAATCTATCCACTCCGGAAACCCCAATGTCCAAAACGCCGCGTGCTGAGCGACTCTTCCTCGATGGCCCCGTGGGCCGTCTGGAGGCAATTTTCGAGCTTCCGGCCGAGCCAACGCCTGTTGGCTGCGTTGTTGTGTGCCATCCGCACCCACAGCACGGCGGGACAATGCATAACAAGGTCGCACACACCTTGGCACGCGCTTTTGTGCGCATGGGGTTCGCTGCGTTGCGGTTCAACTTCAGGGGTACGGAAGAAAGTGAGGGTGTTTACGATGAGGGCAACGGCGAGCTTGCTGACGCTCTGGCGGCGATTGAATGGATGCGTGCAGGATATCCGGAGGTACCGCTTTGGGTGGCAGGATTCTCGTTTGGCGCAGCGGTCGCGGTCAAATCCGCTGTCGCCACCGAGGTCGACGGACTAATAAGCGTCGCTCCCGCAATATCCCGTTTTGCATCAGGTCTCGATACGCAGCCCGCGTGCCCGTGGCTAATCGTGCAGGGCGATCAGGATGAGCTTGTTGATGTCGACGAAACGGTTACATGGGTTGATGGGCTTGCACCCGGACCGGAACTGTTGATCATTCCAGAAGGCGAGCATTTTTTTCATGGTCGGCTGGTCGAGCTGCGTGAAGCCGTCATGGCATTCGTCGATCAATCGATGATCCAGGAATCACAGGCATAAAAAAGCCGGGGCAAGCCCGGCTTCTCAAGTTTGAATACGACCTTCAAACTTCAGACCATATCTTTCAGGCCTTTCAATGCAGAAACCTTAACGACTTTCGTTGCTGGTTTTGCTTTGAACATCATCTCTTCACCCGTGAACGGGTTGGTGCCCTTGCGAGCCTTACGAGCCGGTTTCTTTACAACACGCATTTTGAGCAAGCCGGGAACGGTGAACATTCCTGCGGCGCCGCGACTGCCAAGGTTCTTCTTGATCTGGCCGTTGAGTGATTCGAATACTGCTGCTACGTCTTTGCGCGTCAAACCTGTGTCGTCAACAATCTTTGCGTAGATCTCGGACTTGGTTGGTGGCTTCTTCGTGTTTGCTGCCATGAAAAACTGACTCCTCAAAAAAAACAAAAACGGGCAAATGTCCAGAGGACAAACGCCCGCAGTGAAAGCAGCGCGACGATAACACATGTTCTGGATGTGCGTAACCGAAAAAAAGCCTTTTATTTAAGGCTTGTTCGGGTATTGCGAAGCGTGCTAGTCGCTGTAGAACTGTCGTTTAAAACGAACTTCCGAAACGGTTTCTTCACCGTCAGGTTTGACGCTGATATCGAACACCAGCACTTCGCGATTGGCGACTGTTGTATCGCCGATGTAGTAGATCGCGACGATCTCATCCTGGTCCTCTCGACCTTCTTTGATTTCGCGCATCGTGATGTTTTTGAGTTGTCCCGTGAGGTTGACTGTATTAACGGTAACCTCTGCGTTTACGGGCTTGCTATCAGATTTTCGAATCACTGAAACATTTAGCATTGCACGATTCTTGCTGCGAACGATATTGTATTCGCGAGCAATGGCAGGTGGAAGCTGGTCGGTAGACTGCGCACTGAAGTGCACAACGTGATTGCCGATATCGGCAGAGGTCGCGCCTGCAGGTTGCGCTTCAGGCACGTCTGCCGACTCACCCGGGCCTCCACAGGCAGAAATCAGAGCGAATATTAAAATCAGTAGTGTTCTTCGAACCATGACACTTGCCCTCTTTTGGAATCACTATAAACCATTTAGCTGCGGATGAGGAATTGCTTGTTACGCTGTTC
>JAJFKQ010000233.1 GCA_021773155.1 Woeseiaceae bacterium
ACCAATAAATGCGACTTTCCCGTAGTCCATAGTTTCTCCCAGTCCTTAGTCTCGATCGCCGAACAACGCCGTGCCAATTCGTACAATCGTCGCGCCTTCGAAAATTGCCGCGCGATAATCTCCACTCATACCCATCGACAAGGTATCTGTAGCAATACCGCCATCCCGAAGCATCTCGGCGAGTTCGCGAAGCCTGGCGAATGGCAGTCGTTGCTGCTCAAACTCGGATCTTATTGCCGGCAGGCACATTAAGCCGCGAAGTTTTATGTTCGGCAACTCGGCGCAGGCCGCCGCAAGCTCGGGCAGCGCGTCAATGGCGATACCGGACTTGCCGGGCTCGTCGTCGATATTGACCTGCAGACAGATATTCAAGGGTCCAGACGCTGCTGGGCGTTGCTCATTCAAGCGCCGCGCTGTCTTTAGTTTATCGATCGTGTGAACCCAGTCAAAGTTCTCGGCGACGAGACGTGTTTTATTGTTCTGCAGGTGCCCGATAAAGTGCCAGACCAGATTCAAGTCCTTGGTCCGGTCAATCTTTTCGAGCCCCTCTTTTACAAAATTTTCACCGAAATCGCGTTGTCCGGCCTCCACGGCGGCCAGAATTTTCGAAAGAGGCTGTTTCTTGCTCACAGCGAGCAATTTCACAGCATCAGGCTCGCGTTCGGCGTCAACGGCCGAAAACGCCAGCAAATCGCTGATCAAAGCTAAGTTTTCCGTGACTCCAATCACGTTTTAGTCCGCTTGCTTCGCTATACTAGGCTCGATTCTACGCCGGGTTATGGTAAGTCCGGTGTCAACAAAAGAGGGAAAATTATGGCCGTCGACGTTGCTCAACTATTATCGTTCGCGGTAAAGAACAATGCCTCGGACCTCCACTTGTCAGGTGGCGTGCCGCCTATGATTCGCGTCGATGGTGACATCAAGCGCGTCAATATGCCGGCACTCACCCACAAGGACGTCAATAGCATGGTGTACGACATCATGAATGACAAGCAGCGCAAGGATTATGAGGAATTTCTCGAGACTGATTTCTCCTTCGAAATTCCGAAGCTGGCGCGTTTTCGAGTCAACGCGTTCAACCAGAACCGAGGCTCCGCGGCTGTATTCAGGACCATCCCCTCCGAGATCCTGACGCTTGATGATCTTGCTGCACCGCCAATTTTTAAAGACCTCGCGATGCACCCCAGGGGACTCGTGCTTGTTACAGGACCAACGGGCTCGGGAAAAAGCACCACGCTTGCCGCGATGGTCGATTACATCAACGACAACAAACCCGACCACATCCTCACGATTGAGGACCCGATCGAATTTGTGCACGAATCAAAAAAATCGCTGATCAATCAGCGCGAAGTACATCGCGATACGCTCGGCTTTAACGAAGCGCTGCGCTCCGCATTGCGCGAAGATCCCGACGTGATCCTGGTTGGTGAGTTGCGCGACCTGGAAACCATTCGCCTGGCGCTGACCGGCGCGGAAACGGGTCACCTGGTGTTCGGTACGCTGCATACGAGTTCAGCCGCAAAAACCATCGACCGTATTGTCGACGTATTCCCGGCGGCAGAAAAAGAAATGGTTCGCGCAATGTTGTCTGAGTCACTGCGCGCGGTAATTTCACAAACATTGCTCAAAAAGGTCGGTGGAGGTCGAATCGCCGCGCACGAAATCATGGTCGGTACGCCGGCTATCAGAAACCTGATTCGCGAAGGCAAGATCGCGCAAATGTATTCGGCGATTCAGACAGGTCAGGGAGTCGGCATGCAGACACTCGATCAAAACCTCCAGGATTTGCTAACAAAGGGTCTGATCAACAAAGAAGAGGCGCGCTTCAGAGCGGCCAACAAGGAAAATTTCTAAGCCTGCGCTAATTAGCGCTGCTCGAATTGGAGTGATAAACGATGGAACGCGAACACGCGGTACGCCTGACCCAAAATCTGCTGCGCAAAATGGTTGAGCGGGATGGTTCGGATTTGTTCATCACGGCGGCCTTTCCGCCGGCGATCAAGGTCGATGGCACGATCCACAAAGCAACAGACACACCGTTGTCGGCGGATCAGGCGGCGATCATGGTGCGTTCGATCATGAACGACAAGCAGATCAGGGAGTTTGACGCGACCAAAGAAGCAAACTTCGCAATTGCTCCGCAAGGTATCGGTCGCTTCCGCGTAAGCGCGTTTATTCAACAGGGCATGGTCGGAGCGGTTCTCAGAACCATTACGACAGAGATTCCGACACTTGGTGATCTCGAATTGTCGCCGACCCTGAAGGACGTTGTCATGAACAAGCGCGGGCTTTGCATTATCGTGGGTGGTACCGGCTCCGGTAAGTCGACAACGCTTGCGGCGATGATCGGACATCGTAATGAAAACTCTCATGGTCATATAGTATCGGTCGAGGATCCCATTGAGTACGTTCACCCGCATAAAGGCTGTGTCATTACCCAGCGCGAGGTTGGCGTTGATACAGAGTCCTGGCACGCGGCACTAAAGAACACATTGCGTCAGGCGCCTGATGTCATACTGATCGGCGAAATTCGAGACAAGGAAACGATGCAGTATGGTATTCAGTTTGCTGAAACCGGTCACTTGTGTCTGGCAACATTGCACGCGAACAGCGCGAACCAGGCGCTTGATCGAATTATCAACTTTTTCCCGGAAGAACGCCGCCAACAATTGTTGATGGATTTGTCGTTGAATACGAAAGCATTCGTTTCGCAACGTCTCGTGCCACGGGAAGGTGGTATCGGCCGGGTTGCTGCGATGGAAATCATGCTGAACACGCCGCTGATTCAGGATTTGATCTTCAAGGGTGAGGTTGGACACATTAAGGAAATCATGGCCAAGTCAACGCGCCTTGGCATGCAGACCTTCGATCAGTCGCTGTTTCAGCTCTACGAGGAAGGCACGATCAGCTACGAAGACGCCATGCGTAACGCCGACTCGAAGAACGAGCTTCGTTTGCGCATCAAACTGGAAAGCAAACGCGACTCATCGATTGCCGATAAGCATTCTGAAAGTCTGCACATCATGGAAGAGGACTCGGCTCAGACATTCTGAGCCAACAGGGACAGTGATTAAATGAACGTCAAACCGCTATTCAAGTTGATGGTAGAGAAAAAGGCTTCGGATCTTTTCTTCGCACCGTTTTCTCCGGCCAAGATCAAGATCGAAGGCAAGATCATGCCGGTCAACAAGCTCGAAATGACGCCGAAGATGGTAAAACAAGCCGCATTCGAGCTAATGACTGAAGATCAAATGGATCAGTTCAACAAAGAGCTGGAAATCGACTTCGCGTTATCGGAAAAGGGGCTCGGGCGTTTTCGCGTCAATGTTTTCCACCAACGCGGCAGTGTCTCGATGGTGTTGCGCTACATTACGTCTGATTTGCCGACGTTGGACGAACTCGGTATGCCGGACCAGCTCAAGGACCTCGTCATGTTGCGTCGCGGCTTGGTTTTGATGGTGGGTGCTACCGGCGCGGGTAAGTCGACAACGCTGGCGGCGATGATTAACCATCGTAACGAGAAGACATCGTCACACATCATCACGATTGAAGATCCAATTGAATTCCTGCACTCGAACAAGCAGTCGATTATCAATCAACGCGAAGTTGGCCTGGACACAAAGTCTTACAGCCGCGCATTGAAGAGTGCGGTACGGGCCGCGCCGGACGTTATTCAGATTGGCGAGATTCGTGATACCGAGTCGATGCGAGCCGCTTTGGATATGGCCGGTACCGGCCACCTGGTTTTAGCGACGGTTCACTCCAACAACGCACCGGAAACGCTGGATCGAATCATTAACCTGTTCCCGCAGGAGCAGCATGGGCAGGTGTTCATGGATATGGCTCATTACCTGAGAGCTATTCTGTCGCAGCGCCTGGTGCGTGCGCGAAATGGCAAACGAGTCGCGGCGGTCGAGCTGATGTTGAATACGCCGCATATTAAAGACCTGATTCTTAAAGGTGATATTTCTGCCGTCAAAGAGGCTCACAAGGACAGTGGTGAGCAGGGTATGGTGACGTTTGATGATGCGCTTCTGGATCTTTACAAGCAGGGGACTATCACTATGGATGAGGCTATGTCACATGCTGATTCTCGTGCCAATCTTGAAGCTAAGGTTAATTTTGGTGGCTGATTCGTAAGTACTAGTTCGCCAGTGAGCCGACAGGTAATTACAGGAAATAAAGCGCAGCGTAGCGAGCCATTCCAGTAATTACCTGTCGGCTCACTGGCTGGTTGGTCAGGTGCTGTCAGCTCATCAATCATCCTGATAGGTCGCGTTTACTATTCATTTTGTCAAGCTTGCTTGACAATGACTTCTCCTGGGTTTATCGTAAGTCAAGTTAACTTTACTTTAAGACAAAGGAATTAGACTTATGAAGAAGCAAACGTCCGCTACCGGTCAATGGGAGGCAAGCACGGCGAAAAACGGGACTCGAGTCCTAATCTGGGCTCTGGCCTGGGTTTTGACCACGGCTTTGGCTGCTTTTGGACCCAAAGCTTTTTGGGATTTCCATACTGGATTGACGATTCTCGGTGTTTTGATCAACGTCGGAGTCGGCTTTGGGATGATTTTCGCGACTAAACGACACCTGCAGGCCCTGGATGAAATGCACCAGAAGATATTTCGCGACGCGGCGGTATTGTCACTGGGTGTCGGATTGGTATGCGCTTCCAGTTATGAACTGCTGGAAGACATACAGCTCATTACTTTCCAACCAGAAATCTCGCACGTAATGATTCTGATGTGCCTTACATTCCTTGTTGGCATGATCGCTGGCCACAGGAAATACCGATGAAGAATCGTCTCAAGGTACTCCGAGCGGAACGAGACTGGACCCAGGCTCGGCTGGCGAACGAACTAGAGGTGTCGCGACAAACGATCAATGCCATCGAGAAAGGCAAATTCGATCCCAGCTTGCCGCTGGCATTCAAAGCTGCTCGATTGTTTGGGCTATCGATTGAAGAAATATTTCAGGATGGTGCCGGTTAGGCAAGCTCCGCAGGAGCGTTATCTACCAAACGACGGTTGAGGCTTCGAACACCGGACCATCTACGCAAACTCGTTTCATTGCTTCGCCGTCAGGCGTACTGATCTTCACCGCACACCCAGCACAACCGCCAACAGCACAAGCCATGAACTCTTCGAGGGAGACCTGGCAGGGCAGGTCGTATTTCTCCGCTAGCGCGGCGACCGCTTTGAGCATGGGTATCGGGCCGCAGGCGAATACCTCGACCCTTGCAAGATCGTCAGCCGGCAGTGTGGACAGCCATTTATCAGCCAGATCTGTCACGTAGCCGTCAAAGCAACCATCAAAACCGGCGAGTGTTGCCAGTCGACAGGAAATTCCCC
>JAJFKQ010000234.1 GCA_021773155.1 Woeseiaceae bacterium
CCTTGCCTTCCCGCTCAACGACCTTGTTGATCTTCCACTGCTGCGCAATGGATAACAGGGTGTTGGTAACCCAGTAAAGCACCAGACCTGACGGGAAGAACGCGAAGAAAGCCGTAAACATGACCGGCATGATTTGCATGACCTTCGCCTGCACCGGATCCGCCGGTGCAGGGTTCAGCTTTTGCTGCATGAACATTGCTGCGCCCATAATCAGCGGCAGAATGAAGTACGGATCCTTTGTTGAGAGATCAGTAATCCAAAGAGCAAACGGTGCCTGTCGCATCTCGACACTTTCGAGCAAGACCCAGTAGAACGCGAGGAAGAACGGCATCTGAATCAGTATCGGCAAACAACCTGCTGCCGGATTCACTTTTTCGCGCTTATAGAGCTCCATCATCGCTGCGCTGAGCGCCGGCTTGTCGTCTTTATAACGATCCTGCATGGCCTTCATGCGTGGCTGCAGATTGCGCATCTTCGCCATTGAGCGACCGCTGGATTCTGTGAGTTTGTAGAACGCCAGCTTGATCAGCAAGGTGACCAGGATAATCGCTACGCCCCAGTTTCCGACGTACTTGAATACAAAGCCGAGCAACATGAAGAGCGGGTTCGAAATAATTGTGAGCCAGCCGTAGTCGACCGTCAGTGTTAACTTTTTATCGATCTCTTTGAGTTGCGACTGCATTTTCGGGCCGACGAACGCGGTGGTCGAGAATGCCCTGCTTGTTCCTGGGGCGACCGACTGTGCCTGCCCGGTGATGCTCGATGTTGCGGAATCGCCGCGGACGCTAACGCGATACGACTGCTCTGTCTCACGCGTTGGAACCACCGCGCTCAGGAAGTGGTGTTGTATCGATCCGACCCAGCCCGCCCGAGACTTGAAGTCGTATGCGCCATCGTCAAGGAGATCGCCGCGCTTCAGCTTCTCGGATTTTTCGCCGTCGAAGATAATGGGCCCGGCAAAAGAATAGGAGTCGACATCAAACATGCTGCGCTCTTGTTCTTTTGAGATGCGAACAATCTGCGCGTACTCAGCGCCCCGCCAAAGGCCTTCGCTGCGATTCGTTATCTCGTGTTCAATCTCGATCGCGTAACTGCCGCGCTTGAATCGAAGTCGTTTTTCGACACTGATGCCGTCGGCGCCTGGGCGCGATAGTGTCACGACAAGCTCGTCGGCGCTCCCGAGGTCGTAGCTGTCAGCGCTGAATGAAAATTGCTTCTTGTAATTCGGCCGGTTGCCCTCTTCCACCGTGCGTAAGCCGGTACGGATAAGCCCAAGATTGGCCGGGTCTGTGCTGAGTAATTGTACCAGCGTGTCTGGCTGGTCTTTGGCAACCGGGTAAGCGAGCAAGCTGGCGGATTGCAGTGTGCCGCCTTCGGTGCTGATTTCTATATCCAGCACATCAGTCGTAACGCGAATGGTTGGTGCTGACGTCGCTGTCGTCACCTCGGGCGCTTCGTCGCCGACCGGCATCGGCGCATCCAGCGACGCATCATCCGCGGCGCCGAGTTCTGGCAGGTCACCGCTGTCGCCATCGTCGATTGGCGTCTCCAACGGCTCGACTTGCTGCGTCGTTGTTGCGACGGGCTGTGGCGCATAGTCCTGTACCCAGGTCTGATACGTGATCCAGCCCATGAGGCCGAAAAATGCCCAGATCAGCAGTCGTTGATTGTCCATCCGTTAACTATCCTGCGTAATTTGTTTGCGTCTTGTCTGCGAGCATCGTTGCCAGTGTCGCTCCAGGCTCTCGTTTATGGTGCTGTTATTCGCCGTTGCCGCGGTGGGCTGATTAATAACAACGATATCGAGCCCCGCCAACAGCGGTTGATTGCGCCGAAAGGATTCTCGAATCACTCTCTTTATACGATTTCTCTCGCTTGCCTTGCGACAGTACTTTTTTGAGATCGCCATTCCAAGCCGGCATCCCTCTTCTTTGTTGTCGCGGCAAAGCACTGTAAATAATTTATCACGGCTGCGTGTTGCTTTTTTGAACACGCGGCCGAAAGCGGCCGCATCAAGTAGCCGGTTCGTTTTCCGAAACCGAAGACTTCTGCCGCTCGTCAGATTTGAATTTTGTTGCGTCGTCGTGACAGTCGCGTATGAGCTACGGCGTCAGCTGCGCGCGGCCTTTTGCGCGGCGGCGCTTGAGTACGAGGCGCCCGGCTTTAGTCGCCATGCGGGCACGGAAACCGTGGGTGCGTGCGCGCTTGATTTTGCTGGGCTGGAAAGTGCGTTTCATGACTAATACCTGGGTCTTGAACCGGCAAAATTTGGCCGGTTTTTCAGAGGGCCGGCAAGCGTACTGATATGGCCTGACAGTGTCAATAGACGGATGTAAACCGTGAACTTTCAGTATAGACTGCCGGGTCATTCTTATTGTCTTATACTGCGGCTCGGCCCGCCACGATCCGGGGTCTTATGGGGAACTCTTTGTCTGCTGAATCGACGCTCTGGAACCAGTGCCTTCGCGTCCTGCAGGCCGACCTGCCCGAGCAGCAGTTCAATACCTGGATCCGGCCCTTGCAGGCCGTTGATGACGGCAGCGTCTTGCGACTGCTGGCGCCGAACCGCTTCGTGGTTGACTGGTTGCAGCAGCACCATTTGCAGCGGATTCTGGAACTTATTGAGGAAAAAGGCGGTGGGACGGAGCTGGTTATCGAGGTTGGCTCTCGAAGCGGCGGAGCACCGAGCGTCGGTCCTGGCGGCGACCGGCCAAAGGCGTCACCGATAATGGCGAGCGGCCATGCACCCGTTGCTTCGCGCCTGAACCCCTCTTTCACCTTCGAGAGCTTTGTCGAGGGCAAGTCTAACCAGCTGGCCAAAGCCGCAGCGATGCAAGTTGGCGAGAATCCGGGGCTTTCGTACAACCCTCTTTTCATATACGGCGGTGTCGGCCTCGGCAAAACTCACCTGATGCACGCTATCGGAAACGCTATGCTGAAGGCAAAGCCGGAGGCCCGGGTCAGCTATGTGCATTCGGAGCGTTTCGTTGGTGATATGGTCAAGGGCCTGCAGCACAACAAGATTTCGGAGTTCAAGCGAGAGTATCGCTCTCTGGACGCGTTGCTCATCGACGACATCCAGTTTTTCGCGGGCAAGGAGCGCTCCCAGGAGGAGTTTTTCCACACTTTTAATGCCCTGCTTGAGGGTCAGCGACAAATCATCCTGACCTGCGACCGTTACCCCAAGGAGGTTGCCGGTCTGGAAGAGCGACTTACGTCGCGGTTTGGTTGGGGCCTCACGGTTGCCATCGAGCCGCCCGAGCTGGAAACTTCCGTCGCAATCTTGATGAGCAAGGCCGCGGCGGAGGGTATTAAGTTGCCGGAAGAGGTCGCTTTTTTTATCGCCAAGCGAATCCGCTCTAATGTCCGCGAGCTTGAGGGGGCGCTACGACGAGTGATTGCAAATTATCGTTTTACGGGTCGCGCCATTGATGTCGACTTTGCGAAAGAAGCCTTACGGGATTTGCTCGCGCTTCAGGATCGCCTGGTTTCTATCGAAAACATCCAGAAAACAGTCGCGGAGTATTTTAAAATTCGCGTCGGCGACCTGCTGTCGAAGAAGCGTACGCGGTCAATCGCTCGTCCCAGACAATTTGGCATGGCGCTCGCCAAGGAATTAACGAATCATAGTTTGCCGGAGATTGGCGACGCTTTCGGTGGGCGTGATCACACGACGGTGCTGCATGGGTGTCGGAGAATTGAGTCTTTGCGCGAGACGGAAAAACGTGTGGATGATGACTATTTGAATTTGTTGAGAACTGTGACAGGATGATGTGGAAAACCGGAGGAAACTCGGTGGACAAAATCAGCGCTTGTTTTTATCCACAAGGTGCCCACAGGACATGTTCTGAGCGCGCACGATTTGTTAGCTTATAAAACAGCATATAAGTGATTGATTATATTTAGAATAATAAAGTTATGCACAGGTATAATGGCCCTTAATAATAACAATAAATTAACTATTTCCAATATTTATTAACAGGTGGAACCTATGAAGTTTACCGCAGCTCGGGAAGCGCTGTTGAAACCACTACAGGCCGTAATCGGCGTTGTAGAGAGACGGCAAACAATGCCAATTTTGTCGAACGTACTCATCATTGCAAAAGATGGGCAATTATCAGTCACGGCAACTGACCTTGAGGTCGAGCTGGTTGCGCAGACCGAGGTTGACGCAGAGTCGGATGGGGAAATCACGGTCTCCGGCAGAAAGCTTCTCGATATTTGCCGAGCGTTGCCGGAAGGCTGTGATGTAAGCATCAGTTTGAGCGGTGAGAAGCTCAGCGTTCGAGCCGGGCGAAGTAAATTCAATTTGGTAACGCTGCCTGCGGCGGAATTTCCTGTTGTCGAAGACATCAAGGCCGGGCAGAGAATTACCGTAAGCCAGGAGTCGCTTGGACGATTGATCGAGAAAACACACTTTTCGATGGCGCAGCAGGATGTTCGTTATTACCTGAATGGCATGCTGCTGGAGACAGGGGGAAAGCATCTTCGCGCTGTCGCAACTGACGGGCATCGTTTGGCGTTGTGCCAGGCGGACCTCGCGGGGAATGATCTCGACGTGCAGCAGGTTATCGTTCCGAGGAAGGGCGTTCTGGAGTTACAGCGTCTGATGTCGGGTGAAGGTGACCTCAATATAGAGCTCGGTTCAAACCATATACGAATTCAGCTTGAAGGTATCCGCTTCACCTCGAAGCTTATCGATGGCCGGTTCCCTGAGTACGATCGGGTCATACCAAAGGAGTCGTCCAACGAACTCAAGGCAGACCGAACAGAATTCAAAAGCGCGCTACAGCGAACGGCGATTTTATCGAACGAGAAATATCGCGGAATACGGCTGGTTATCCGAGACAGCGGTGTGATGCTTCAAGCCCACAACCCGGAGCAGGAAGAGGCAGAGGAGGAGCTGGCGGTTGAATACGCGGGCGAGGACATCGAAATTGGTTTCAACGTTAATTATTTGCTCGACGCTTTAGGTGCGGTAGAGGGGGACGATGTCACTCTTTCTGTTCAGGACAGCAACTCAAGCTGCCTGATCCGACAGCCAGGAAATGACGATTGCACGTTTGTAGTAATGCCTATGCGTTTGTAGGCGAGGGCCGCTCAAAATGATTCGCCTCTTTCGGGCTACCAATTTTCGTTGCCTGGAGAGCGTGGAGCTAGAGCTCGGGCCACGCTTTAACCTGATCAGCGGTGCCAACGCCTCCGGGAAGACAAGTCTTCTGGAGGCGTTGGCGTATCTGGGCCGGGGAAAATCGTTTCGCGGGGCGAGCACTAGCAGTCTGACCCGACACGAAGCGAACGAGTTTGTTTTGTTTGGTGAGGTAGAGCAGGTGCACGGGCGGGTTCCGGTAGGAGTAAGAAATAGTCGTGAGGGCCTTGAAGTAAGGGTTGGTGGTGAAAGCACTTCCGGTGCGGCGGCGCTAGCCAAAGCCCTTCCACTGCAGGTTATAGATCCGGAGGTCCACAGCCTCATCGCGGGCGGCCCGGAACAGCGTCGCAGGTTTCTCGACTGGGTGGCGTTCCACGTGGAACACGACCACCTGATGATCTGGCGCCGTTTTCGGCGCGCACTCAAACAACGTAATGCAGCACTCAAGGCGAAATCGACGGAAGCCGCGATCCGTAGCTGGAACGCAGAGTTTCTCAAACTGGCGGGCGAGCTGGACGCCTCGCGGCGGCGAGTGCTGGAGCTGACGCTGGATAGCCTGCAGGAACATGGTTTTCTACTGCTGGAAACGGAACTCTCCTTTGAGTATCAGCAGGGCTGGGCGCGGGAGCGGGGGCTTGCGGAGGCGCTTGAGCGCGGCCTAGAACGCGACCTGCAGCTGGGCGCCACACAGTCCGGCCCGCATCGGGCTGACATCAGGGTGGGCTATGATCAGCGCCAGGCGCGAAAGCTCGTGTCTCGCGGGCAACAAAAGTTACTGGCCAGCGCTATGATTCTCGCAGCAACCGAAACCGCCCAGGCCGCGCTGGAGCAGCCACTACTATTGCTGCTGGATGATCCGGCGGCTGAGCTGGATAGCGACTCAATAACGCGCCTGATGACGGCCGTCGCGGCGCTGGGGTGCCAGGTGGTTGCTACGAGCCTGGACCGAGAGGCGTTGGTTTTCCCGGAGAAGCCCGTCAGGTTCCACGTGGAACAGGGCGCCGTGACGGCGGCAGACTAGTTTATTTCCAGCCCGGGAAATATAATTACCTAAAATTGCCGAAAACACCTTGAAAAAGAAAGATTTGAGGCGACTCCGCGGGCCCTCATTTGGTACAATGCGTCGGTTACGTTTTGAGGATATGGAATGACCGATCAGACAGAATATACTTCCAGTAATATCAAGGTCTTAAAGGGCCTTGAGGCCGTTAGAAAGCGGCCGGGAATGTATATCGGCGACACGGATGATGGCACCGGTCTGCACCACATGGTTTTTGAGGTTGTCGATAACTCGATCGACGAGGCTCTCGCAGGCCATTGCGACACGATTACCGTAACGATTCACGCGGACGAATCCGTCACGGTGAGCGATGATGGCCGCGGTATCCCGGTGGACATGCACTCGGAAGAAGGGCGCTCCGCAGCAGAGGTCATCATGACCGTGCTGCATGCCGGCGGTAAGTTTGACGACAATTCCTATAAAGTCAGCGGCGGCCTGCATGGCGTCGGTGTCTCGGTTGTAAATGCGCTATCAGAACACCTCGTGTTGACGGTTCATCGTGACGGCAAGATTCATCAACAGGAATACGTACATGGCGAGCCATCTGCGCCGATGGCCACTGTCGGCGAGAGCGAGCGCACAGGCACGACGCTGCGCTTCAAGCCGAGCGACAAGACGTTTTCCAATATCGAGTTTCATTACGACATTCTCGCGCGCCGATTGCGCGAACTATCTTTTCTCAACTCGGGGGTTCGCATACGTCTGGTTGACGAGCGCACCGAACAGGAAGATTTATTTGAATACGAGGGCGGCATCACCGCTTTCGTAAATCGCCTCAATCGCAACAAGACACCGATACACCCTACGGTGTTCCACTTCTCTGAAACGAAAGACGATGTTGGTGTTGAGGCGTCGCTGCAGTGGAACGACGGTTATTCGGAAAACATGTTCTGTTACACGAATAACATTCCACAGCGCGACGGCGGCACACACATGTCCGGGTTTCGTGCTGCTTTGACGCGAACGCTGAACAGCTACATCGAGAAGGAGCTTAGCACCAAGAAAGACAAATACACGCCCAGCGGCGATGACGCCCGCGAGGGATTGACCGCCGTTCTTTCGGTCAAGGTTCCCGACCCGAAGTTTTCTTCACAAACAAAAGACAAGCTGGTCTCGTCCGAAATAAAAGGTATTGTCGAGCAGGCGATGTCGCGCCGACTCGAAGAGTTTCTGCTGGAGCACCCGGCGGAAGCAAAAGTAATCGTCTCGAAGATTGTCGATGCAGCCAGAGCGCGCGAGGCCGCACGCAAGGCGCGAGAAATGACTCGTCGCAAAGGTGCGCTTGATATAGCGGGCCTGCCAGGCAAGCTTGCGGACTGCCAGGAGAAAGACCCGGCGCTGTCAGAGTTGTTCCTGGTAGAGGGCGACTCCGCTGGTGGCTCGGCGAAGCAGGGCCGTGACCGACGCACACAGGCCATCCTGCCGCTTAAAGGAAAAATTCTTAACGTAGAAAAAGCGCGCTTTGACAAGATGCTGCAGTCCGCTGAAGTCGGCACCCTTATCACAGCGCTCGGTTGTGGAATTGGGCGCGATGACTTCGATGCGGACAAATTGCGCTATCACCGCATCATCATCATGACTGACGCCGACGTTGATGGCTCGCACATCCGGACGTTGTTGCTGACGTTTTTCTATCGGCAAATGCGAGAGCTTATCGAGCGCGGTTATGTGTATATCGCACAACCGCCGCTGTACAAAATCAAGCGCGGCAAACAAGAGGTATACGTCAAAGATGATGCGGAGCTCAACGCTTATCTGCTGAACGCAGCTATGGATAATGCTGC
>JAJFKQ010000235.1 GCA_021773155.1 Woeseiaceae bacterium
CTCCCGTAACCACAGTGCCAATTCGGCCAGGGCGACGTTCGTTCCAGATGCGAATACCTCTACATCACCATTTGGCAGGTTTCTCGCGTATCCCGAGATATCGAGGCGTTCCGCTTCACGGCGCGTGCTGTCTCGAAACCACACACCCTGCACACGACCTTTAATCGTAAATAGTCGCTTTTCAGGTTCTTCGCCAGCAGTGATTGCGTGGGCCCTATTCAAGCTCGCTGAACATCTCGCTCTCTTTAAGGGCATCCAGCGCTTTCATCTTGGCCTGTTTGGCGTCACGACGTGCCTGACCGTAGGCGTGTTCACCCAGCTTTTCCTCTGCGCTCGCAAGGTAGTTTTCTGCCGCCTTCAGGTGAAATGCGGCCAATTCCGCCGCACCAGCTTCCCTGGCGACTGCAATCGCCTGACGAGCGTCACTCATCTCCTGCACGGGCGGCGCCGTCTCACACGCGGCCAGACTGCAAACTGCGGCCAGCAGCCAAATCTGCAAGGTTTTTTTCAAATTCGATGTGAAATATTGATTTGTCACGACTATTGTTATTTTTTTGTGTGTTTTTAGTAGTGGAAGCCGCCCAAAATTACCAACTTGTATGGCGTCCCGTCAAGCCCGAATATCGGCGCCGACAGCTTGCTGACGCATAGGTCTGGTCCTGCTAGAGTGCGCCATCAATAAACAAAGGCACTATCGAGGATCTTATGGCTGTGACCATCTACCACAACCCGCGCTGCTCGAAATCAAGGCAGACGCTGGAATTGATTACCGAATCTGGCGCAACACATACCATCGTCCTGTATCGCGACGATTCGCCCGATGCCGATACAATAGTTGGTCTCGCAGAGAAGCTCGGGTTGTCAGTTGCAGACTTGTTACGTCGCGGCGAAAGCGAATTCAAGGAAGCGACCGATCTTCCAGACCTCGAAGACAACGCAGCTCTCGCACAATGGCTATCCCTGCACCCAATCGTGCTTGAGCGGCCTATCGTCGTGCACAACGTGTCAGGGAAAGCGGTCATGGGTCGCCCACCCGAAAACGTATTGGAGTTGCTGTCCTGATGAGTGACGTACTGGTTCTCTATTATTCACGATACGGTGCAACCGAAGCACTGGCTCGCGAAGTCTGTCGCGGCATTGATTCTGTCGAAGGAATGGCTGCCCGACTGCGGACTGTGCCACCCGTCTCCGCTGTTTCTGAAGCGACAGAGGATGCAATCCCGGATTCAGGTCCGCCCTACGTAAGTTCGGCTGACCTCGCGGAATGTGCCGGCATCGTCATGGGTAGCCCAACGCGCTTTGGCAATATGAGTTCTGCGCTCAAGTTTTTTATCGATTCGACCGGCGCCGACTGGATGAAGGGCTCACTGATTGGCAAACCTGCCGGTGTATTTACATCGACATCCTCACTGCATGGCGGCTCCGAAACCACACTACTAACAATGGCAATTCCGCTGCTGCATCACGGCATGTTGTACGTCGGTTTGCCCTATTCAGAGGAAGAATTATCGACGACGACGACGGGGGGCTCGCTGTACGGTGCTACTCATGTCACCTGGGGCAAGAATCCCGATCTACTGTCAAATGATGAGAAGGTCCTCGCCGCAAAGCTCGGCAAACGGGTCGCGGAGATTGCGGCAAAGCTTGAGGGCTAGCCAGGCTCGCCTTCCAGAACTTCGCGGACAAACGGTATCGTCAGCCGACGCTTCGCGCGCAAGGCTTCTCTATCCAGTCTGTCGAGCACTTCGTAGAGACTCGCCATATCCCGCCGACTGCGCTTCAGGAGATAGCGCGCTGTGTCACCGGGCAATTCAAGCCCACGATGCTGTGACCGCAGTTGCAACGCGCTGACACGCTCATCCTCGTCGAGCACACGAACCTGAAATACGGGTAATTTCGCGAAGCGGCTTTGCAGGTCTGCGAGCTTGATCGGACACTCGCGCGGTGCCGAGGCAGCCGATATGATCAGTTGTGCGCCCGCGTCGAAGATCTGATTGGAAAGATCGAATAACGCCATCTCCCACTCCGCCTGCCCGGCAACAAGATCCACATCGTCGATACAAATCAGGTCCCGGCTCGCCAATCCTTCCAGAATTCCGGGGCCGGCATCGGCAAACATTGAGAGCGACACATAGACCGCACGATCGCCGGCCTCATCACAAACCGCTTGCAGTAGATGAGTCTTGCCCGTGGACGCTGCTCCCCACAGCCAGCAGCCATGTCCTTCATCGCCGGCCGCGATGTCAGAAAGCATCGCAACGAGAGTTTCGTTACCGCTGTCCAGGAAACTCGCGAATACAGCGTGATCCGCGAGTTGGAGCGGTAGGGCCAGTTGACTCACTCAAGCTCCGGGTCCGGCTCAATAACAAGCTCGGGATGTTCTTTCAGGTAGCGGTGATAGGCGAATCGAATCAACACGGACAAGACAGCGGCCGCCGGCAATGCCAGCAGTATTCCGAAAAAACCAAACAACTGGCCACCGGCGGCAACAGCGAAAATAACGAGGACGGGGTGCAGTCCGATGCGATCACCCACCAGTTTTGGTGTCAGAAATGACCCCTCGATAACCTGCGCTATTGTGAAAGTGGCAACCACACCCACCAGATTCCAAAGCGGATTCGGCTCAAGTGCAACTGTCAATCCAGCAAGTCCTATGCCGAAAACAAAACCGAGATACGGTACGAAGCTGACCAGCCCGGCGACCACGCCGATCGCAACCGCGAATTTCAGGCCGACCAGACTCAGGCCGAACGTATAAATGATCGCTAACGCCAGCATGACCAGCACTTGTCCACGAAGAAACGCGCTCAAGACGCCGTCCGTTTCTCCGGCAAGCTCAAGTACAGTCTCGCGCTGACGATCCGGTATCAGGGCACTGAGGTGTGCCATGAGCGAGTCCCAGTCACGCAACATATAGAATGTCAGTATAGGTATCAGGAAAACGCTCAGCACAGCCGCTGCAAGTACCCCGCCCGATTTGCCTACGCCAAGCAGAATCTTGCCACTCCAACTACCTGCCATATCGCTGTATCGCGCCAGAAATGCGCCGATTCCGACATCCTCGCCCGGTTCAACGTTCAACCAGCCCAGCATCGTCGGTAGCCATACCTGTTCGACCTGGTGTGCGATATCCGGCAGCGCTGCGAACAACGCACTAATTTGCGTCTTGATCAACGGCCCAACCAGCAAGATCAGTAAGCCGATTAGCAGGAACGTGGCCAGGAAGACGACGACGACCGCCAGAGTTCGCGGCAACCTCAGTTTTTGCAGACGATCGGCCAGCGGATCGCCCATATAAGCGAGCAATCCTGCAGCAATAAAAGGCGTTAGAACGGGCGCCAGGAGGTAAAACAACCAACCACACAGCGCAATCGCAATCAGCCAGTTGACTCGCAGATCGGACTTCATGGTTTATTCTCCGTGGCGCGCACGACGCGACCAGCACCAAACGTAGTCAACACCGCTGATCACCACGGTCACCAGAACTGACGCGCCAAGCACGGTGAGAGCAATAGGCTCAGGCCAGCCAAAACCGGCGCGGCTAATGACGGACAACAAAAACAGCAGCTGCAGCGCAGTATTCAGCTTGCTGACTCGTGATGGCTCCCCCTCCACCGGCCGCACAAAGAAGTTGTACACCGTCGCGCCAGCGACAATTACCACGTCACGCACAATGACAACAGCAGCCAGCCAGACAGGAATGTCCTGTGTGTAGGCAAGCGTTATGAATAAACCCGCAACCAGCAATTTGTCGGCGACCGGGTCGAGCAATGCACCGAGCCGTGTATGCCAACTGAAGCGTTTGGCGAGATATCCATCCAAACCGTCCGAAAACCCAGCCAGCCAGAACAACGCGAGCGCCCAACCGAAGCTTCCTTGCAGAATCAGGGTCAGGATCGGCGCGATAAGCGCAATGCGCAGTATCGATATCGCGTTTGGTAACCAGGAAAGAGACATACGAAAATATTGCGACTTATTTCAGGGACCGAAGAAAAATTCTAACTCAGATGCGGGTTCAAGACCTCCGAAATCACCGGGAAGCGCCTGCTCGAGCAATCCGGCAAAACGCAGTGCGCGGCGCAATCTGTCCGCGCCACCGCGTACCTCGACCTGGTAACTTACGATGTCACCGGCGACCTTGGTAATCCTGAAGTTCTCGATCAGGCTGACACCGCCCAATATCTCCTGCACGGAGCCGTAGGCGTCGAGAGTCTGAACACCCGAGACGTTCAGGTGAACCGTCTCCAGAGGCGCATCACCGCCAACCGAAAATTCCGCGGCCAGTGTATCGGCAACCTGCGCAACAATAACCTCAGGGGCTCCGCTCCATGTCAGTGATTCGCCGCCAAAAATATAGGTCCACCGATTTCGCTGGCTGGAGGAAGGACGTACCCTGCCGATCAGAATCGAATTCGCTGCATAGCGTTTCGACGCAGCGACAATGCGCTCATCGAAGCCGCCCCAAATATCGCTAAAGGTGACACTTTGCAGGTCTTGTGTATCCAGCAACGGAAAGGCCAGCGGCAATCCCCGCTTCTCTGCGATTTCCAGCACACGCTCACGCAACAGGCGGTTGCGATCAATAGACCGCGACTGCTGTGCGACTCGCTCCGGTTCGCCCGCCGCGATAATCTCGCGTTCGCCCTGTCCCCAGTCGACAGCCAGCCAAACCAGGGTCAGCGGTCGATCACTGCCCCATACCGTTTGCCCGGCAGCGCGCAAGACACGTTCGATCGCACCACCGTCGAATGAAACCCACAACGTATCTTCGGCACCCGGTCGAAACTGCGTGACGTACGCCGCTGGCACCGGAAACAGCTCGTCTATTGCCTCCTCGTCACTACTCAGCAGCGATCCCGATATGCGCGTCAGAACTTCAATTAATGCGGCTTTGTAGGCGTCATCGCGCGGATTTTCAGACTCTTCGTCCAACGGCACCTCGGCCGTGAACAAGGTCGGTACGTCTACCGCCTGGACAGGAAATGTAAGCACAGCGGATATAATGAGCACCGCCAGCGCGTAAATGAGAGGATGCCGCGACTCGCGGACACAATTAGATTTTCGAGATTTCAACAACGGTGGTTTCCCCGTTCAACGCCAAGCATTATTATATCGCCCTCACAGAGTATGCCACTCCATAATGATCAATAAACCTCTTACCTACAAAGACGCCGGTGTCGACATTGACGCTGGCAACGAACTGGTTGAACGCATCAAGCCGCTCGTCGAGCGGACCCGGCGCCCTGAAGTACTGGCCGGGCTCGGCGGATTTGGCGGCATGTTCGCGATTCCACCAGACCGCTACCGGGAACCGGTACTGGTTTCGGGCACCGATGGTGTCGGTACCAAACTCATGCTCGCGCAGCACCTGGGTCGGCATAACACCATTGGCATCGATCTGGTCGCCATGTGCGTCAATGATGTGCTGGTGCAAGGTGCGGAGCCCCTGTTCTTTCTGGACTATTTCGCCTGCGGAAAACTCGACAACGATGTCGCTACCGATGTAATCGCGGGAATCGCGGAAGGATGCCTGCAGGCCGGTGCCGCGCTGATCGGCGGCGAAACCGCTGAGATGCCCGACATGTATTCGGATGGCGATTATGACCTCGCCGGATTTACTGTCGGTGCGGTGGATCGCGACGAGTTAATCGATGGCAGCGATATCGCCGTTGGCGATGTCATTATCGGTCTCGCCTCAAGCGGGCCACATTCCAATGGCTATTCACTTATTCGCAAAGTTCTTGATCGCGCACCGGACGCTGAAATTGACGGCAGTCCTGCCAGCGAACGCCTGCTGGCACCGACGCGCATTTACGTCAAACCGGTTTTGGCACTGATGCAATCGATAACAATGAAAGGTCTCGCGCACATCACGGGCGGTGGCATAACCGAGAACATTCCGCGTGTGTTGCAAGGTTCTATCGATGCTGAAATCGACACAAATAGCTGGTCGCGTGGCCCGGTATTCGACTGGCTGGCGAAGACCGGCAATATAGAAACTGCCGAAATGCGCCGTACCTTCAATTGCGGCGTCGGAATGGTCGTGATTGTTGACTCGAATGACGCTGACAATACGATCCGGATTCTCAATGAACAGGGCGAAAGCGCCTGGCAGATTGGCCGCGTTATTGCCGGCGACGCCGGCTCTCCCAGAGTCGTTCAATACGTCTGATGGCCAGTCGCTGCAAAACCGCAATCCTGATTTCCGGATCAGGCACTAATTTACAAGCGTTCATCGACGCCGTTAAAAAGGGTGATCTCGATCTGGAATTGACGGTCGTCTTTAGTAATAACCCGGATGCCTACGGACTCAAGCGCGCAGAACAAGCTGGTATCCCAACGGCCTGCATTCAACATTCTGATTATCCGGACCGCGAGTCCTTCGATCACGCGGTCATTGCAGAACTGGACCGGTTTGAACCGGACCTGCTGATACTCGCGGGCTTTATGCGCATCCTCAGTCCGACGTTTGTCGCGCATTACGCCGGCAAAATTCTCAACATACATCCGGCACTATTGCCTCTCTATCGCGGACTCAACACCCATCAACGAGTACTGGATGCAGGCGATAAGTGGCACGGCAGTACGGTGCACTTCGTGACGGAAGATCTCGACGGCGGGCCGCGTATCCTGCAAGGGCGCCTCGCTGTAATACCCGGCGAATCAGCCGATGAACTTGCGGCTCGCGTACAGACGGTCGAGCACCGGATTTATCCAGAAGCGGCAGGTTGGGTCGGCAGCGGCAAAGTCAGATTCGAAAATGGGCAAAGCTGGGTAGACGGCAAGCCGGCTGCAGAGCCCGTCGTACAGACGCACCAGGTGTGATAGTCGTCATCGCGCAGGGATGCTGCTGATACGCCAATGACTTCTCCACGACCCACAGTCGAATCCATTGGCGTATCAGCAGCATCTCGTCAGTCAGTCACGTATTTCGCCTATCCGTCGCAGCATTGAACAGGTGTCGGTTCGGGATAGCCGGCGCTGTTGACTGTGTGTCGTGGAGACAGCGTTGGCTATCCCGGACTGGCGCCGGATTAAGAACTCCGCCGGAAACTCAAGATGCACCCACGCAGTCACAACAAATCAGTCATCAGTTTCGATTCAATTTGACAGCGTGGGTCCGATCAAGCCCTAATCGTCACAGCTAACGTTGTTAACAACTACGCTTTGGGTAACGTGACTCCGGTCTGCCCCTGATACTTGCCACCGCGATCGCGGTAGGATGTTTCACAGGGTTCATCCGATTCCAGAAACAGCATCTGCGCAACACCTTCATTGGCATAGATCTTAGCCGGAAGCGGCGTGGTGTTCGAAAACTCCAGCGTCACGTGCCCTTCCCACTCAGGTTCCAACGGCGTCACATTCACAATGATTCCGCAGCGCGCGTAGGTTGATTTGCCAAGACAGATAGTCAAAATAGTCCGCGGGATGCGGAAGAACTCGACCGTGCGCGCCAACGCAAAAGAGTTCGGAGGAATCACGCACACATTGCTCTTGAGATCGACGAAGCTGCTTTCATCGAATGCTTTCGGATCGACAATGGCCGAATTGATGTTCGTAAATATCTTGAACTCATCAGAGCAACGCACATCGTATCCGTAGCTCGATGTGCCGTAGGAAACAATACGGCCAGCGCTATTCTCGCGAATCTGGCCAGGCTCAAAGGGCTCGATCATGCCCTCCTCGCTCGCCATCTGTCGGATCCAGCGATCCGACTTGATACTCAACTGGCTCCCTCGACCACGATAGTCCCGAATTTTGAACTGTAGTCGGCACGCTGCGATGACTGCGCTGCCGCGATGCGGATTGCCATCTTTCGATAAATATCCGCCACAGCAGAGTCCGGGTCGGAGATAACCGTCGGTGTACCACCGTCCGTCTGCTCGCGAATACGCACGTCGAGCGGCAGCTGCCCAAGCAGCGGAATATCGAAATCAGCAACCATTTGCTCGGCACCACCGCTCCCGAAAATGGCCTCCTCGTGCCCACACGACGAGCAAATGTGTGTGCTCATGTTCTCGATCACACCCAAAACCGGAATCTTGACCTTCTGGAACATCGCCAGACCCTTGCGGGCATCAAGGGTCGCGATATTTTGCGGCGTTGTCACGATCACGGCACCCGATACGGGCACCTGCTGTGACAAAGTCAGCTGAATGTCGCCGGTACCCGGTGGCATATCGACGATCAGATAGTCGAGATCCTTCCATTGCGTCTGATTGATCAGTTGATTGAGGGCCGATGTAACCATTGGCCCGCGCCAGATCATCGGCTGGTCCGGATCAACCAGGAACCCTATCGACATAACCTGTAACCCATGGCCAATTAATGGCGCCATCGTCTCGCCATCCTCGCTGCTCGGTCGTTCGCCGGTCAGTCCCAGCATTTGTGGCTGGCTGGGCCCGTATATATCGGCATCCAGGACGCCGACGGAGGCGCCTTCAGCCGCCAGAGCCAGCGCGATATTACTGGCGACCGTTGACTTTCCGACTCCACCCTTGCCTGAAGCGATCGCGATAATGTTTTTGATGCCGGGAATGGGTTGTAGATTGCTCTGTACGGAGTGCGAGGTAATTCGAGTCGAAAGCTCTACGTCGGCTGACGCGGCACCCGTATGAACACACAATTCCGACTCGATTTGCGCTCGGATCGAGTCAAGCGCGCTTTTCGCTGGAATACCGAGCTCGATCCTGGCGCTGGCTTTGTCGCCGGACACAGAAACCTCCAGTACCCGGGCCACCTTACTCAATGGTCGACCGATCGCCTCTAACTCAATGGAATTGAGGAACTTCTTCACATCCGATTCTGTTGACACCGTCACACTTCCCTTTCTGACATTAGGTAAAATTCTGGTACGAAACTCCATGTTATCCGGAATTTCGAGAGCACATTGTAACTGAGGAAAGAGGCGCCTGAAAGCCAGCATTGGCGGGCGATGTGCAGGGTCTGATGTGGCATAATGCCGCGTTGGGGAGTAGCGGAAACGACTTTTGGGGCGATAACAAAGCCATCAGTCGAGCCGTTTTGCTTGGGCAAGAGCGAATTGACGATTGGCATTACATAACAAAAAAGACAATAGCGAACTGATTCAGTGAGTTTCCTCGCATCATTTCGATCAGATCAGATTCTTGGACAGCTCATCGCTGAGCCGGACCCGTCATCCCCGGCTGCCCAAAAACTCGTCATCAAATTAAAAACAGCCGGCAACAAGGCCGTCCCCAAGATCATCGACGCCCTGGCACTCTCGGATAAGACGCACACCATGGTGCTGGTCGACATTCTCAGCGCGATGATCAATGACAAGAATCTGAATATGTACAAAGAGGGCCTGGCCGACGGCAATGAACGTGTTGTTTCCGGAACCGCCTGGGCCCTTTCCAGCAGCACCGTTTACAACGCCAATGGTCTGCTGGATTTCTTCGACGATCCCGAGGTATCGAAAGCAGCGTTAATAGAGATCCTGCGCGTCCATAAAGAAGACCTGAGTGTTCACGAGTTGCTGCGACGCGCTTACGAATGCGAGCCCAAGGAAAAGGCGGCGATCTTCAGGATTATTCAGGAGACGATCAAGCCAGAAATGATTCCTGATCTGATCGCACGTATGGGCGGCAAGGACCCGGTCATCAAGATCCACCTCATGCAGTTGCTCTCCAAGTTTGACAAACAGGAGATTACCCACGCGCTTGAGTTGCAACTCAAAGATCCAAACAAAATGGTTCGCGGCGCTGCTCTTTCGGCCCTCGCGACGCGAGAAAATACCAGTATCAGCATCGATAAAATTGCAGAGGTTTTGCTTGATCCTGATCTCGATGTCCAGGGCAAGGCCGTCGAGGTCCTGATCAAGATGAACCACCCCGATACGGTTCATTACCTGCTGCCGGCGCTCAAAGACGAGTCCGAATATACACGCCGGGCTGCTGTTGAGGTCCTCAATGAAGTTGGCAACGAAACCTCGGTGGAGGACTTGCTGGGCGCCATCAAGGACGATGACTGGTGGGTACGGTCGCGCGCTGGTGATGCGCTCGCGGAGATCGGTGGGCCCAGAGTTGTCGACTCTGTCGTCAAACTGATTACCTCCGAGGACGAAGATATTCGCCGGACCGCGATCGAAATTCTAAACTCGACCAAGGATGAGCGAGCGGTTGACGGCCTGATTCAGGCTACCGATGACAGCGATTGGTGGGTGCGCGAACGTGCCGTTGATGCGTTGTCGAAAATTGGTAGTTCAAAGGCACTGCCAAAACTGGAATCGATGTTGGGCGCGAACCCCAAAACTGACGCAGTCGTGGTGCGGGCGCTTGGCAAACTCGGAAACCACAAACACATTTCGATGATTGTGCCGTTGCTGCAGCGACCCGAGCGAGAAATTCAAGTCGAAGCAATCAAGACCTTGTCGCAACTGGCTGACGAATCGCACGCCGAGTCTATCCGCAATGTATTGAGGAAGATCCAACAGTCTGAGGAGCGCACGATCATCAACGCCGCGGACACGGCGTTAAAGAGTCTCGATGACCGCTACTCAGAGACAGTGGTCGAGGAAAATATTCGTGCCGAAAAAATCGCCGACAATACCAAGACATTGCTGGTCGATAACGAAGATCTGGAGAAATTATTACATCAGGGCAACGCAGTAAGTGCGGTCGCACAAGCCGATGGCGATGGCGAAATTACAGCTGCGACCGCCTCAACTGCCGCACCTACTGCAGCACCGATTCTCGACATATCGAAACTGAAACCCGGCGACGTTATTGACGGTCGTTACAAATACATTGAGAAAATCGGTAAGGGTGCGTTCGGCACCGTGCTGCTGATGGAAGATGAAGTCGTCGACGAGCAATTGATTCTGAAGTTCTTGAACCCGAACGTTTCCTCAGACGAGGAAATGATGAAACGCTTCGTCCACGAGTTGCGATACTCGCGAAAAATTACTCACCGCAACGTCATTCGAATCTATGACTTTCTGCATCTGCAGGGCTGTTACGCAATTTCGATGGAATACTTCCCATCGCATACGCTGTCAGGCGAAATTCCAGACAACAAGCCGATGGATCTCACCAAAGCTCTGCGCTATTCGAAAGACATGGCGACAGGAATGAGCATCGCGCATCTGGCGGGCGTTATCCACCGCGACCTCAAGCCCGCCAACATCCTCGTCAATGAGGAAGGTCTGCTGAAAATCGTGGACTTTGGTGTTGCTGCGGCCGCCAGCAGCGGCGACACGCAGCTGACCAAGACCGGCTATGTCATCGGCTCGCCGAAATACATGGCACCCGAGCAAATTCTCGGCAAGAAAGTTGATGCAACGGCTGACGTCTACAGCATCGGCGTCATTATGTACGAAATGGTCACGGGCATACCGCCATACAGTCGTGGTGATCACATGTCCGTTATGTACCAGCACGTGCAGGGCAAGGCCAAGCATTGTCAGGAAATTAATCCGGATCTACCTGACGATTATGCAAATGTAATCATCAAAGCGATGTCAGTCGACAAGACAAAGCGCTTCCAGACCATGGACGAATTAACAGAAGCGCTTAACTCGCTGAGTATCTGAGGAACCCATGGCACGAATTGACTCATTTCTAAAACTCGGACTGGCACAAGGGTGTTCGGATATCCACCTCGCGGTAGGTGTGCCACCCATGTTGCGCATGAACGGCGATCTCATGCCCATCAAGTTCCGCGAGCTGTCAGACACCGAACTCGAGACATACATACTCGAAATATTGACGGCCAAGCAGAAGGATACTCTGCAGCAGGGCCACGACCTGGATTTTTCCTATGTCGCCGACGAGGGCGGACGGTTTCGCGTCAATGTCTTCCGCAAAGCAACCGGATACGGCGCAGTCTTCAGGTTTATTCCTGGCGATGTGCCGACACTGGACCAGCTCAATGTCCCGCCGGTCTTGAAGAAGTTTTGCGATTATCACCAGGGGATGGTGTTGGTTACCGGGTCAACAGGTACCGGTAAATCAACAACGCTGGCCGCAATGATCGATCACCTCAATGCAACGCGTCGACTGAATATCATCAGTCTCGAAGACCCGATCGAATTCGTTCACCCAAGCAAGCAGAGCCAGGTCATTCAGCGCGAAGTCGGTACGCACGTCGTCAGTTTTTCCGACGGTGTCCGCTCGGCGATGCGTGAAGACCCGGACGTCATTCTGGTTGGCGAGCTACGCGACGCCGAAACCATATCCATGGCCATGACTGCTGCAGAAACCGGTCACCTCGTGCTGGGTACGCTGCACACGACTGGCGCCGTAAAAACGATTGACCGAGTTATCGATGCGCTGCCGGGCGAGTTACGTGAACAAACCAAAGGCTTTTTGGCCATGAGTCTCAAAGCGGTGGTCACACAGGTTCTGGTGAAGACGCCGGATGGCCGCGGCCGGCGCGCAATTTTTGAGATCCTGGTTAACAGCCGCGCCATTGCCAAACTAATAACGACAGATCAAACGCACCAGATCCCGTCGCAAATACAAACCGGTAAAGACCTCGGTATGCAGATGATGGATCAGTCGTTACTCCATGCGATTAATGCCAAGGAAATTGATCCTGACGATGCTATTCGCTTTGCCAATGACAAGAAGAAATTCCAGCGCTTCGTGACAGACACTGACATGGTTCCGATTATTAATTTCGGTGACGAGTCCAAGGTGTGACGCCGTGAAACATATCGATAAATATTTACAGGCGGCACTGGGGCAAAACGCGTCAGACCTGCATTTTGTCTCCGGGGACCCGGTACGCGCTCGCGTCCACGGCGGCCTGCAGCTGATCATGGAAGAAATACTGACACTCGAAGTCGTACAGGAAGCCATGAGTGAAATCATGGACGGGGTGACGAAGAAGGCCTTCGACGCCGACGACGCCGCCGACTTCGCCTACGAGATTGAAGGCGTTTCCCGTTTTCGGGTCAATGTATTCAGGCACCTGAACGGTATCGGCGCAATTTTCCGCGCCATTCCTTCCAATGCGATGACGCTGGATGACCTCAACATGCCAGACGTGGTGAGGACCTTGTGCCGTCATACCCAGGGTATGATTCTCGTCACCGGCAAGACCGGCTCCGGTAAGTCGACGACACTGGCGGCGATGATCAATGAAATGAATCGTCGTATGAAAGGTCACATCATTACGATTGAAGACCCCATCGAATTTGTGCACTCCGCAAAAGGCTGCCTGATCAGTCAGCGGGAAATCGGCGTACACACTCCGGGTTTCGCCGAGGCACTGCAATCGGCGTTACGTGAAGATCCGGACGTTATTCTGATTGGTGAAATGCGCGATCTGGAAACCATCAGTATCGCCGTGACAGCAGCGGAGATGGGTATTCTCGTCATGGGAACACTCCATACCAACGGCGCTGCCCAGACGGTTGATCGCATCATTAACTCGTTCCCGGCTGACAAGCAAAGTCACATTCGCACTATGATCTCCACCTCATTGCGCGGAGTTATTTCTCAGCAATTGCTGCCAACCTGCAATCGTCCAGGCCGGGCAGCGGCGCTGGAAATATTGATCAACACTCCGGCAGTCGCAAACCTGATTCGTCGGGGCAAGCTTGACCAGCTGGAAACCGCCATCCAGAGCGGCGGCCGTATCGGCATGAAGACCATGGACAATGCTTTGCTCGAACTCGTCGACAAAGGCTGGGTATCGGGCAAAGAAGCCTACCAGCAGGCCAACAATAAGCACATGTTTGAGAAGCTCAAAGACTCCGATTAATTTTCGCTGACCGTGGCATAATCGCGCCCAATAACCACGCGATTACCCGCCACAATGCCGAAGAAACAACGAAAAATACTGGTCACAAGCGCTCTGCCGTATGTCAACGGCTCACCGCATATGGGGCATTTGGTTGAGTATATTCAGACCGACATCTGGGTGCGCTTCCAAAAGCTCCGTGAGCACAATTGCATTTACGTCTGTGCGTCGGACGCACACGGTACGCCGATCATGCTCAAGGCCCGGGAGCTCGGGATTACACCCGAGCAATTGACCGCAGGTTATAGCAAAGAATTTGTCGATGACTTCAATGACTTCGGCATCGAATTCGACAATTTCCACACCACTCATTCTCCGGAAAATGAAGCAGTTGTCGGTACTATTTACTCGGCACTGCGTGAGTCGGGCGATATTTACACTCGCACGATTGAGCAATCCTACGACGAAAAAGAGGGCATGTTTCTGCCCGACCGATTCGTTCGTGGCACTTGCCCACGCTGTAAAACCGAGGATCAGTACGGTGATGCCTGTGAGAATTGCGGCGCGACCTACTCACCTGAAGACCTGATCGATCCGGTGTCGGTCCTTTCCGGCACGACACCTGTCAAGCGCGAATCGGAGCACTACTTCTTTAAACTCAGTGAGTATGAAGAGAGACTTCGAACATGGATGAGTGACGCCACGCTCGACAAAAACATGGTTTCGAAACTCGAAGAGTGGTTTGAAGCCGGCTTGCAGGATTGGGATATCTCACGTGATGCCCCGTATTTCGGGTTTCAAATCCCGGGAACCGAAGATAAGTACTTCTATGTCTGGCTGGATGCACCAGTAGGCTACATAGCGAGCTTCAGGAATCTTTGCGATCGTGACAGCAGCCTGAACTTTGACGATTACTGGGGCAAGGATAGCGATGCCGAGGTCTATCATTTTATCGGCAAGGACATCATGTACTTTCACACCTTGTTCTGGCCGGCCGTTTTGCAGGGAGCAGGCTTTCGAACGCCAACCAGCGTGTTCGCGCACGGCTTTCTGACAGTTAACGGACAAAAGATGTCGAAGTCGCGCGGCACCTTCATCAAGGCCCGCACCTATCTCGATAATCTGGAACCGGAATTTCTGCGTTACTACTATGCCGCAAAATTAGGCCCCACCATTGAAGACATCGATCTCAATCTTGAGGACTTTGTAGCACGCGTAAATTCGGACCTGGTAGGCAAACTCGTTAACATCGCCAGTCGTTGCGCCGGCTTCATCAGCAAGCGTTTCAATGGTCGCCTGGCGGATTCCCTGCCAGACCCGGAATTGTTTGCCGAATTTTCGGACGCCTCCGAGAGTATTGCCGAGCATTATGAGCGCCGTGAATATTCAAAAGCGATGCGCCAGATCATGGCACTCGCTGACAAAGCCAATCGATACATTGATGAAAACAAACCGTGGGTCGTGATTAAGGACGACAGCAAGGGCGCTGAAGTACAGCAAGTCTGCACGCAAGGCCTGAACTTGTTCCGCAGCTTGATGGTCTATTTGACACCGGTGATTCCGACCGTTGCCGCAGGCGCACGTGCGTTTCTCGGCGAAGACAGCTGGAACTGGAGGGACGCTTCAACACCCCTACTCGGAAGTCAGATTAGTAAATTCAAGCCGTTGCTTACCCGGGTCGAAATCGATCAGGTACAGCGAATGGCTGAGCAATCGCGGGAGAGCACATCCGTGCCAAACGATGAGAAGAACGACAAGCCCGATGATGACACGATCAGCATCGATGACTTCATAAAAGTCGACTTGCGAATCGCCCGAATCGAAAAAGCGGAGCCCGTCGAGGGCGCTGACAAGCTGCTTGCGCTGACATTGAACGTCGGCGATACCACGCGTAACGTTTTCGCAGGCATCAAAGCCGCCTACGACCCTGGCACTCTGGTCGGTCGCCACGTCGTCGTGGTCGCTAACCTCGCTCCACGCAAGATGCGATTTGGCGTGTCCGAGGGTATGGTTTTGGCGGCAGGGCCCGGCGGCGAGGATATTTTCCTCCTGGTGCCGGATGACGGCGCAAAACCGGGCATGCGCGTCAAGTAATCCCTACAATAGCCGAATGACCGAAATTATCGTCATTCTTATTGGTACTGTACTGGTCAACAATTTCGTGTTGGTCCGGTTTCTCGGTCTTTGCCCGTTCCTGGGTGTCTCGCGCAATCTTGAAGCGGCAACGGGTATGTCGCTGGCAACCGGATTTGTGCTGACGTTGTCCTCAGCCACTGCCTTTCTGCTGCACGAATATGTATTGGTACCGCTGCAACTCGAATACCTGAAGACAATCAGTTTCATTCTGGTTATCGCCGTCAGCGTTCAATTCACCGAAATCATGGTGCGTCGCATGAGCCCGCTGCTTGACCAGGTGCTGGGCATTTATATTCCTCTGATCGCAACAAACTGTGCCGTGCTTGGCGTGGCACTGCTAAATGTGCAGGCGTCAAAAGGCTTCGTGCAGTCTGTTTTCTTTGGTTTTGGTGCATCGCTTGGCTTCGCCCTCGTGCTGGTCATGTTCGCCGCAATGCGCGAGCGAATTGACGCCGCCGATATCCCCGCGCCGTTTCGCGGCACCGCGATAGCCCTGATGACGGCGGGCATCATGTCGCTCGCGTTCATGGGGTTCTCCGGAATGGCCCGTCCTTGAGCGCGCTTTATGTGGACTGCTGTCATCACAATAGCCGTTATTGCATTGATCGCCGGGTTTGGTCTCGGCGTCGCTTCGCGCCGCCTGCCGTCCAACGACGGCGATCTTGTGGAACAGGTCAATGACCTGCTGCCGCAAACTCAATGTGCGCAGTGCGGGTATCCCGGCTGCAGGCCGTTCGCAGCGGCAGTTGTCGAAGGTACCGCCGCGATCAATCTCTGCCCTCCCGGAGGTGAAGAGACTGTTCGTCGACTGGCCAGTTTACTTGGTCGGAAGGTCATTCCACTCGCGGAATCAATCGAGCCTTCTGTTGCCATTATTGATGAATCACTTTGTATTGGCTGCACACATTGCCGCAATGCCTGCCCGGTCGATGCGATCGTCGGGGCGCATCAATGGATGCACACTGTCATCGAAAGTGAGTGCACCGGATGCGAACTGTGTGTCGCACCCTGCCCTGTGGACTGCATTAGCATGAAACCGCTGACATGAGCGCACCTACTTATGATCTGGGAACCTTACATGGTGGCCTGAGGCTGCCGGGGCACAAGACCGCATCGACCAGCAAGCCAATCATTGAAGTGCCAGTGCCGTCGCAACTGGTATTGCCAATCACGCAGCACGTAGGCGACCCGTCGCAACCCGTGGTCGGCATTGGGGAACGAGTACTAAAGGGTCAGTTGATTGCAGAAACTGACGGCACGCTCGGTGCACCAGTACACGCACCGTCATCCGGGAAGGTCATTGCAATCGAACCATGGCCGGTATCGCGCCGATACGGCAAAAATGCACCGTGTATCGTCATCGAATGTGATGGCAAAGACGAAGCCGTTCAGCGAGTTGAATCACCTGCCAATTTCACAACGCTGGCGGCGGAAGATCTGCTCACAAGAATCCTGCAGGGCGGTATCGTCGGCTTGGGTGGTGCTGTTTTTCCGACGGCGCAAAAGCTAATGCAGGCGCGAACCTGCAAGATCGACCACCTGTTGCTCAATGGTGTTGAGTGTGAGTCCTATATCAGTTGCGATGATCTCTTAATGCGCGAGCGTGCGGGAGAGATTATCAGCGGCGCACAGATTCTCATGCACGCTTTACAGATCAACGTGTGTTTTATTGCGGTCGAAAGCGACAAACCGGATGCTATACGGTCCCTTGGCCTGGTACTCGGAGAGATCAGCGACGACAGAATTGTCATTAAGCAAGTGCCGACAATCTATCCGTCGGGCGGTGAAGACCAGCTCGTACAGCTGGTTACGAATCGCGAAGTACCAAGCGGTGGCCTACCCTCAGATGTCGGCTGCCTGGTTCAAAACGTCGGTACGACTGCAGCTATTCACGACTGGATTGTCGACAACGAGCCTCTTATTTCTCGCGTGACAACCATTACCGGCGACGGAGTTGCGAGTCCCGTCAATGTGCGTGCACGAATCGGCACTGTTCTCAGCGACATTATTGAAATAGCGGGCGGCTATACCGATAGCGCTAAGCAGCTAATCATCGGTGGGCCGATGACCGGAAAATCTGTCACCACCGACAGAGTTCCGCTGGTCAAGGCAACCAACTGCGTATTAGTCTCTTCCGAGACACCGTCTCCCGGTCCGGCATTGCCCTGCATTCGTTGCGGCGATTGCGCAGCAGTTTGTCCCGTGCAGCTTTTGCCACAACAGCTGTACTGGTACGCCTGTGCAGATGATGAGGAGAACCTGCGTGAATTCGGCCTGATGGATTGCATCGAGTGCGGCTGCTGCGATCTTGTGTGCCCAAGCCACATTCCAATGACGGCTGATTTCCGTGTTGCCAAAGGCAGAATCAGAGAACTTGCCGATGAGAAAGCTCGTGCAGCTCGTGCCCGCCAGCGATTTGAGGCTCGTAGCGACCGACTGCAGCGCGAGCAGGCAGAAAGAGATCTTGAACTCGCACAACAAAAGGCAATCGCGCAAAAAGCCGGACCATCGGCCATCGCGGAAATTCTGAAACGCAAACTTGAAAACAAGGACGACGAATAGTGGAGTTCATGCGCCGCGAAGCACCGTTCCTTGCACCAGAGGTCAGTGTCTCGTCATTGATGCAGCAAGTACTCGCGGCGCTCGTGCCAGCGGCAATTGCACATGTCTGGTTTTTCGGCCCCGGTTTTATCCTGAATCTGCTGGTCGCAGCCGTATTTGCCGCCGGCGGCGAAATCTTCATGCTCAATCTGCGTAGTCGCAAGTCCGAAACCGGACTGACGGACTACAGTGCACTGGTCACCGCAGCGCTACTCGCGTTCGCGTTGCCGTCTCTTACGCCGTGGTGGGTGACCGCTACCGGCGCGCTGTTTGCCGTCGTTGTCGCGAAGCATTTGTATGGCGGACTCGGCTTTAATATCTTTAACCCCGCCATGGTGGGCTATGTCGTCATACTGATCGC
>JAJFKQ010000236.1 GCA_021773155.1 Woeseiaceae bacterium
CAATGCTGCATAGTCGGGGGAGTATACGCGTCGTGCCGGGCACTTCCAGCGGCGTTTTAAATCACCCTGAAAGGCGCTAAAACACTGCTGTTTCCGGACCTCGTGTGGTATTATTCTGACCCTTACCCGGCCGCTATTTAAAGGCCGAAACAAGCACGACATTAACACGACATTATTCGCTTGAAATCCAATCAGATCTGACTGCCCGAACCCGCTCCATGGATCGGGGTCGCGCTGGGGTTTTGAGCCAGGAAAAGTAGGAAAATATGGCTGAAGTTGCACAGGAATTGCTGTCCGTAAGTCTCGAAGAGGAGATGCAGCAGTCCTATCTGGACTACGCGATGAGCGTCATCGTTGGTCGGGCATTGCCGGATGTTCGCGATGGCCTGAAGCCAGTGCATCGCCGTGTCTTGCACGCCATGCGAGTGCTGGGTAACGACTACAACAAGCCTTATAAGAAATCGGCCCGAGTGGTTGGTGACGTTATCGGCAAATACCATCCGCACGGCGATACAGCGGTTTACGACACCATCGTCCGCATGGCGCAACCATTTTCGTTGCGTTACATGCTGGTAGATGGGCAGGGTAACTTCGGTTCCGTCGATGGCGATTCACCTGCTGCCATGCGATACACCGAAGTGCGAATGTCCAGGTTAGCGCACGAGTTGCTGGCCGATATCGACAAAGAAACGGTCGATTTCGTCGAGAACTATGACGGCTCAGAAAGCGAACCGTCGGTCATGCCAACCAGAGTCCCGAATCTGCTGGTGAATGGTTCCTCGGGTATTGCGGTCGGAATGGCAACGAATATTGCGCCGCACAACCTTACTGAGGTTATCAATGCCTGCATGGCGTTGATTGAAGATCCCGCGATCGACGTACCCGGTCTGATGGAGCACATACCGGGCCCGGATTTTCCGACGGCTGGTATCATCAATGGCGCCGCTGGAATCTATTCTGCTTATCGAACCGGCCGCGGCCGCGTCCACATTCGGGGCAGAACCGAAGTGGAAGTCATCAATGCTCGCGGCAAAGAAGCGATTATCGTCACCGAGCTGCCGTATCAGGTTAATAAGGCGCGCCTGATCGAAAAAATCGCCGATCTCGTGCGTGACAAGCGCATTGAAGGCATCAGTGAGTTACGCGACGAATCCGACAAGGATGGAATGCGCATCGTTATCGAGCTCAAGATGGGTGAGGTTAGCGATGTAGTGCTGAACAACCTCTACAAGCAGACTGCTTTGCAGAGCGTATTTGGCATCAACATGGTTGCGTTGCACGACGGGCAACCCAAGCTCCTGAATCTCAAACAGATCCTCGAAGCGTTTCTCGCGCATCGCCGCGAGGTCGTTACACGCCGTACCATTTTCGATCTGCGCAAAGCTCGCGATCGTGCTCACGTTCTGGAAGGGCAGACGGTTGCTTTGGCGAATATCGATGAAGTTATCGCTCTCATCAGAGGTTCAGCGTCACCAGCGGAGGCGAAGGCCGGCCTGATGGGGCGGGGCTGGACGCCTGGGGCTGTTACCGGGATGCTTGAGCGAGCGGGCGACATGGATACCCGGCCCGATGGGTTGGAGGCGGATTCCGGCCTCATCGACGGTGATTACCGTCTCTCAGCTGTTCAGGCGCAGGCCATTCTTGATCTTCGTTTGCATCGTTTGACGGGACTTGAGCAAGATAAAATAGTTAAAGAATACAAAGATATACTAGATAATATTAAAGAATTTTCTAGTATTTTGGCAAATCCGGATCTGCTGCTTGACGTCATCAAAGCGGAGCTAATCGAAGTTCGTGCTGCCTACGGTGACGAACGTCGTACAGAGATCGTCCAGGACCATTCGGATCTAAGCGTTGAAGACCTGATTCCTGAAGAAGAGGTAGTAGTAACGCTATCACATGGAGGTTACGCGAAAGCACAGCCTATTGAGGCCTATCAAGCCCAGAAACGTGGCGGACGGGGACGCTCGGCGACGAAGGTTAAAGACGAAGATTTCATCGACAAGCTGTTCGTTGCTAATACGCACGACACGATTCTGTGTTTCTCCAGTCGCGGCAAGATGTACTGGTTGAAGGTCTTTCAGGTGCCACAGGCCAGTCGCGGTTCTCGCGGTAAACCGATCGTCAATTTGCTGCCGCTGGAAGAAGGCGAGCGTATCAACGCTGTATTACCGATTCGTGAATACGCGGAGGGGCATTTCGTCTTTATGGCGACATCCGGCGGTACGGTAAAGAAGACGCCGTTGAGTCAATTCTCACGTCCTCGCGCCAGTGGCATTATAGCGCTCGATTTACGGGACGATGACAAACTCGTCAACGTCGAAATCACAGATGGAAATGCTGAAGTCCTGCTGGTAGCCAGTCATGGCAAGTCTATTCGCTTTAAAGAAGCGGACGTTCGTCCAATGGGACGCGGAGCTGCAGGAGTTCGCGGTATTAAGCTACCCAAAGGCGACGAAGTAATAGCACTCTCGATCATGCGTGAAGGATTGATACTCACCGCGACAGAAAACGGCTACGGCAAGCGAACACCTATTGATGATTTCCCGGTTCAAGGTCGTGGTGGTCAGGGCGTGATTGCGATCCAGACATCGGATCGTAACGGCAAAACCGTAGGCGCATTGCAAGTGGCGGATGAAGACGAAGTCATGCTCATCAGTTCGAATGGCACTCTCGTGCGAACGGGCGTTAACGACATTTCAATCATGGGACGCAATACTCAAGGTGTCCGCTTGATTCGGGTTGAAGATGACCAACGGTTGGTCGGTCTGGCTCGAATCGAAGCAATTGAGGACGAAGAAGGCTCTTAAAGACATGTCTCGCGTTTATAACTTTAGTGCCGGTCCGGCGGCACTACCCCTCGAAGTACTGCAACGAATTCAAGATGATATTCCCGACTGGCAGGGCACTGGTATGTCGGTCATGGAAGTCAGTCACCGCGGCAAGGAGTTCGTAGCGTTAGCCGCTCACGCCGAAGCCACACTTCGTGAATTATTGGCAGTACCTGACGATTACAGCGTATTGTTTCCGCAGGGTGGTGCGACGATGCAAATGGCGATGACGCCATTGAATCTTACTGCACCCGGTGACACGGCTGACTACATCGTAACGGGTAGCTGGGGCAAGAAAGCCTTCGGCGAAGCGGCCAAGTTCTGCACCGCTAACCTGGCTGCCGATGCATCCGACAAGAAATTCACATACATCCCGGATGAGTCGACCTGGAGCCGCAGCGACAATGCGGCCTATCTGCATTACACGCCCAATGAAACGATAGCCGGCGTTGAGTTTCACTTCATACCGAGTGGCGATGTTCCTCTTGTTGCGGACATGTCCAGCACAATTCTGTCCCGACCTGTCGATGTTAGTCGTTTCGGCGTGATTTACGCGGGCGCCCAGAAGAACATCGGTCCTGCGGGCATTACGCTGGTTATAGTGAAGAACGAGTTACTTGATCGCGCTCGAGCAGATAACGCGCATTTGATGACCTGGAAGTCGTACGCGGACTCAGATTCCATGACGAATACGCCACCAACATTCGCCTGGTATGTCGCTGACTTGGTTTTCCAGTGGTTGCAGGATCAGGGTGGCGTCGAAGCCATGGCCGTAATTAATGAACGCAAGGCAAGTAAACTGTACAAGGCGATCGACGATTCTGGTTTCTACACAAACCCTGTTGCTAAAGATTGCCGGTCCCGGATGAATGTGCCATTTATCCTCGCAGACAGCGCACTGGACGCCGTATTTCTAGAGCAAAGCAAAGCCGCAGGTTTGACGAATCTCAAAGGTCATCGCTCTGTCGGCGGCATGCGAGCATCAATTTACAACGCCGTCAGCGAAGAAGCTGTGGATGCATTAATTACATTTATGGCTGAGTTCGAACGGACAAATGCTTAAGGCCGGCGTAACCGCCTCCTACGAGAGATAATTGGAATGTTCAAAATACTAACGCTTAACAACATCGCCGTTGCGGGACTGCGGCACTTGCCTCGAAACCGATACGAAGTCGCATCAGAAATCGCCCACCCCGACGCCATACTTTTGCGTTCGCATAACATGCACGACATGGATATACCGATGACAGTGGCTGCAATTGGCCGCGCAGGTGCGGGTACAAATAATATTCCGATCGACGCAATGAATGCACGCGGTGTGCCCGTATTTAATGCGCCGGGTGCCAACGCGAATGCTGTCAAGGAACTGGTTATCGCCGGGTTGCTTATCGGTGCGCGCAATCTTTGTGATGCCAGTGATTACGTTGCGACTTTGAAAGAGACCGGCGAAGCGCTGAATAAAGCGGTTGAGGCGGGCAAGAAGCAGTTTGTCGGCTTCGAGTTACCAGGTAAAACGATCGGTGTCATTGGATTGGGTGCAATCGGTGTTGAAGTAGCAAACGCCGCATTTGCACTCGGCATGAAAGTCATCGGTTTTGATCCTGCGATCACAGTGCAAAATGCCTGGCAGCTTTCATCGGGTGTCAAGCAAGCCGAGACTCTGGATCAGTTGTTTCAACATGCAGACTTCGTCACGTTGCACGTTCCGCTATTGGATGCGACACGCAATCTTGTTAATGCGGACAGACTGAACCTGATGAACGACGATGGTGTACTGATCAATTTTGCACGAAGCGAAATCGTCGATGACGCAGCTGCGATCGCGGCTCTCGATAGCGGCAAGTTGCATTCATTTGTGTCCGATTTTCCAACACCGGAACTAATAGCGCACCCGAAAGCCGTTGCGTTACCGCATCTTGGCGCATCGACCGCCGAAGCAGAAGAGAACTGCGCAATCATGGTGGCGGAGAACGTCAAGGACTACCTCGAGAACGGTAATATTCGCTTCTCCGTGAATTTCCCACAGGCACGCCTGCCGCGGCTCGACGCATGGCGGCTCACGCTGGCTAATGCCAATGTACCCAACATGGTGGGTCAGGTATCGACCTGCATTGCGAATGCGGGCCTGAATATTGAGGACTTATTGAATAAGTCAGTCGGCGAATTCGCGTATACGATCGTTGACGTCAATGGAGAGCCTTCACAGGAACTCATCGACGAAATCGGCTCTATAGAAGGTGTGCTGACTTTGCGAAATCTCGGTAAGCCTGTATAACTTCAGGATTCCATTAGGTTTTCGGTGTAGGTAAGGCATGACTGGCTCGGGCGAAGATAATAAGGCCCTGGATCTCGCAAAGATCCGTGAACGAATCAACGACGTTGATGAGCGCATTCAAGCGCTAATTAACGAGCGCGCGAAAATTGCGAAAGAGGTCGGCGTTGCAAAAGGTGAGCTTGCCTCGGCCGTAGACTATTACCGTCCCGAACGCGAAGCGGAGGTCTTGCGCAATGTTCTTGAGCGCAATGATGGCCCGATGCGTGACGAAGAGATGTTGCGGCTATTCCGCGAGATCATGTCAGCCTGTCTTGCCCAGCAGGAGCCACTCAAAATCGGTTTTCTTGGTCCGGAAGGGACCTTCACGCAAACCGCCGTGTTCAAGCACTTTGGACACTCAGTTCGGGCGTTGCCGTTCCATACGATTGACGAAGTATTCCAGGAGGTCGAATGCGGTGCGGCGGATTTCGGTGTAGTCCCGATAGAGAACTCGACGGAAGGTTCGGTCAATAACACACTTGACATGTTCCTTACGTCACCCTTGAAAATCGCGGGTGAAATCGAACTCAAAATCGAACAACACCTCATGGGCAAGATGCAGGGGCTCGAAAACATCGAGCGTATTTGTGCGCATGAACAGTCATTGGCGCAGTGCCGTGGCTGGTTGCGGGAATATCTGCCGCAGGTGGAACTCATCGGCATGTCGAGTAATGCGGCAGGCGCGCGACGCGCACGCGATGAAGATGGCACAGCGGCAATAGGTCCGGAAGTCGCTGCCGACGTTTACGAACTCAAGATCATGGTCAATAACATTGAGGATCGTCCTGACAACGCGACGCGATTCCTGGTGGTTGGCCGGAACCTGCTTGCGGCCAGCGGCAAGGATAAGACGACCATTCTGGTATCGACCAGCGATACCGCAGGTGGAGCCGGTGTACTACACCATTTGTTGCTGCCACTCGCAGAGCAGGGAGTGAGTATGACCCGTATCGAATCTCGCCCGTCACGGCGCAAGAAATGGGACTACGTGTTCTTTATTGACATTGAAGGTCACGCGGGAGAATCGCCTGTGTCGGATGCGTTGGCGAATCTTGAGAAGAACAGTTCATTATTCAGAGTATTGGGCGCTTATCCCAAGGCCATTGGCTGACCGGCTTTCTGCATGTACTTCCAGGTAACTCCATCCAGAGTTCGCGACGCCTCCGTCACCGTGCCCGGTGATAAGTCGGTTTCTCATCGAGCGCTGATGCTTGGCAGCATTGCGGAAGGCCGTACGGCAGTCAGTGGATTCCTGGCCGGCGAAGACTGTCTGGCCACATTGGCGGCAATGCGGGCGCTCGGGGTCGAAATTCAGCAACCCAAACCGACTGAGATGTCAATTGAAGGTGTTGGTCTGCATGGTCTGAAGGCGCCGAGCGCTGATCTGGACCTCGGAAACTCCGGTACTGCGATGCGTCTGATGGCCGGGCTATTGAGCGGACAGACTTTCGACAGCGTATTAACAGGTGATGAGTCGCTGACCGGCCGCCCGATGAGCCGGATCATCAAGCCGCTGACCGCAATGGGCGCAACGATTAATAGTGTCGACGGCAAGCCGCCATTGCTTATCCACGGTACAGATGCATTGCGAGCGATTGACTACGAAATGCCGGTCGCGAGCGCGCAAGTCAAATCGGCGGTTCTGTTGGCCGGTTTGTACGCGGATGGCGTGACCAGCGTGACCGAACCGGCAGTGACGCGGGACCATACTGAACGCATGCTGGGTTCGATGGGCGTGTCGGTCTCCGCCGCGAGTGGGAGAATCAGTGTAGCGGGTGGCCAACCGCTGCGGGGCTGCAGTGTAAGAGTACCCGCAGATCTTTCATCGGCTGCCTTCGTAATGTTGGCGGCGCTGTTGGCCGATAATGCAGACATTCAGATCACCAATGTGGGTGTGAACCCTACGCGAACGGGCGTCATCGATATCCTGCAAGGCATGGGAGCTGATATCACCCTTGATAACCCACAGTTGTCAGGTAAAGAGCCCGTGGCCGATATTCGCGTTCGGTCCTCCCGGCTGCGGGGTGGCGCGGTGGATCCGGCATTGGTGTCGCTCGCAATTGATGAATTCCCTGTACTGTTTGTGGCAGCCGCCGCCGCAAGCGGAAAAACCGAGTTCTCCGGAATCGGCGAACTCCGAGTCAAGGAAAGTGACCGAATTGCGGCGATGTCAGAAGGGCTGCGAAACCTGGGGATTCAGGTCGACGAGTCGGCCGATGGCGCGGTGGTGCATGGCGGTCAGTTTTCCGGTGGTACGGTACAAAGTCACGGCGATCATCGTATTGCAATGTCACTAGCGCTAGCGGGCACGGTCGCCGGCGACGAGGTGCGTGTAGAGGATGTCGCCGCTGTGGATACATCTTTTCCTGGTTTTTGCGACTGCATGGCCTCGATCGGCGCGAATATTCGTCCGATATCGGGTAGTTAAGGTGACAGTGACTATAACTTCCCCAGTGATAGCTATTGATGGACCCAGTGGATCCGGCAAAGGAACCATCGCACGGCGAGTCGCTGATGCCCTCGGATATCATCTGCTCGACAGTGGTGCTCTTTATCGTCTGACGGCAATTGCAGCGGAAAATCGCGGAATTCGGCTTGACGATGCAGCGGCGGTAGCGGAGACCGCCCGCGGTCTCGATGTCCGGTTTGACAGCCATGAGGACGGATCCGAGCGCATTTGGCTGTCAGGTAAGGATGTAACCGGTGAGGTACGCAAGGAATCAACCGGGGCAGGAGCCTCAACAGTGGCAGCGCATCCGGCGGTTCGAGAGGCACTTTTGGAGCGCCAGCGGGCCTTCCAGAGGGTGCCGGGTCTTGTGGCTGACGGGCGCGATATGGGGACCCATGTATTTACTTCCGCCGCGCTCAAGATTTTCCTCACAGCGAGTGCTGAGGAACGCGCCAAAAGGCGTTATAAGCAGTTGAAAGACAAGGGTCTGGATGTTAGCCTTGCCGCCCTTTCGCGGGACATAGATGACCGTGACCGCAGAGATTCCGAGCGATCGGTAGCTCCGTTGAAGCCGGCTTCGGACGCAAGAATTCTGGATTCTTCCGGGCTGTCTATCGAAGCTGTAACTGAAACAGTGCTCGAGTGGGTCGCAGAACTCTAAATCTCCTGGATAGGTAAATGGATAGGATCGGACAGGATGTTCGCTCCTTTTTTTGTAATGACCGTCGGTCGCAGGATGCATGTCGACGATTGGGTGGGAACATGTTGTTCCCTTGGATTAACTAACATGTCTGAAAGTTTTGCTGAATTATTTGAAGAAAGTTTTGCCAGTCAACAAATAAAGCCGGGTTCCATCATCACCGGTGTCGTGGTGGCAATAAATGACGATGTCGTAATCGTCAGCGCAGGCCTCAAGTCAGAGGCTGTTATCCCCGTAGAACAATTCAAAAATGACAAGCGTGACGCTGAACTCGCCGTAGGTGATGAAGTTGAAGTCGCACTGGATGCCGTTGAAGACGGTTTCGGTGAGACTAAACTCTCCCGCGAGAAAGCGATTCGTGCGCGTACCTGGATTGACCTTGAGAAAGCCTTTGAAGAAGGTGCCGTCGTTGAAGGCATCATCAATGGCCGTGTCAAGGGTGGCTTTACGGTCGAAATCGACAATGTCCGGGCATTCCTGCCAGGTTCATTGGTTGATGTTCGCCCGGTTCGCGACCCTGCGTACCTTGAAGGCAAGGAACTCGAGTTTAAGGTCATCAAGTTGGACCAGCGTCGCAACAACGTCGTCGTATCACGTCGTGCTGTTGTCGAGAAAGAGTACTCCGCAGAGCGTGAGGCACTCCTGAAAGAACTTCAGGAAGGCAACACCGTCAAGGGAATAATAAAGAACCTGACGGACTATGGTGCCTTTGTTGACTTGGGCGGAATTGATGGCCTCCTGCACATCACCGATATGGCCTGGAAGCGCGTCAAGCATCCTTCCGAGGTTGTGGAAGTAGGTCAGGAAATCGACGTCAAGATTCTCAAGTTCGACCGCGAACGTCAGCGTGTATCGCTTGGCATGAAGCAGCTCGGAGAGGATCCGTGGCAGGATCTCGCACGTCGTTATCCGCCGCAGACTCGCATGTTCGGTAAGGTTACGAACATTGCGGACTACGGTTGCTTTGTCGAAATCGAAGATGGCGTTGAAGGTCTGGTTCACGTTTCAGAGATGGATTGGACCAACAAGAACGTCAACCCGGCGCGTGTTGTCCAGGTTGGCGAAGAAGTCGAAGTCATGGTTATTGAAATCGACGAAGAGCGTCGTCGTATCTCACTTGGCGTCAAGCAGTGCAAGTCGAACCCATGGGCCGAATTCGCCGCTACCTTCAACCGTTCCGACAAGGTATCCGGTCAGATCAAATCGATCACCGATTTCGGTATCTTCATCGGACTTGACGGTGGCATCGACGGTCTCGTACATCTCTCTGATATTTCCTGGGATTACCCTGGCGAAGAAGCCGTGCGTAATTACAAGAAGGGTCAGGAGATCGAGGCAGCGGTTCTCGCCATTGATGCTGAACGTGAGCGCATCTCTTTGGGCATCAAACAGCTTGAGAAAGATCCGTTCTCAGGTTGGCTTGCGGCTCATCCGAAGAACTCGATCGTTACCGGCACAGTTACCGAGGTTGATGCGCGTGGCGCAATCGTAGATCTTGGCGACGGTGTGTTTGGTTCATTGCGTGCATCTGAACTGGCTCGAGGTCGAGTTGAGGACGCGCGTACGATGATCAAAGTTGGTGAAGAGGTTGAGGCCAAATTCACCAATGTTGATCGCAAGAACCGCACTATTGCGCTGTCGATCAAAGCCAAAGAGGTTCACGAGGAGCAAGAGGTAGTCAGCAGCTACAAGTCTGATTCGTCTGCAGCCCCTGTGGGAACCACGCTTGGCGAGCTTTTGAAGGAAAAGATGTCCGGCGGAAGCAAATAATAAGTAAAAAGGGTAGCCCGGACACCTCTGTACGGGCTATTATTACCTTTACTATCCGTAGGTTACGATAATCAAACGGTACGGCGATAGGTAAAATGACGAAATCAGAACTTATTGAAGCAATCTCGCGTAAGCAAAAACACCTGCCTGCAAAAGACGTCGAACTAGCAGTTAAGCACTTGCTGGATATTATGAGTGATTCCCTGGCAAGGGGAGAGCGCATTGAAATAAGAGGCTTCGGAAGTTTTTCGTTGCACTATCGTCCACCTCGTATTGGGCGTAATCCCAAGACAGGTGAAGCTGTCGCTCTATCCGGCAAGTATGTGCCTCACTTCAAGCCCGGCAAAGATCTGCGCGAACGTGTGGACGTAAGTCGGCACTTTCCTATCAAGAATTGATTATTCTCAAACGTATCGGCCTTGCACTGCTGATCATCCTGATATTTTCGGCGATGGTCGTATTTACGGCCGGTAATCCTGGTGAGGTAAGCATCAAATTGCTGCACTGGGAGATCAGCTCTCCGGTTTCGCTCGCATTCACCGTCGCCTTCGCAGTGGGTTGGCTCTTCGGTGTTATTTGCATGGGTTTATACGCATTTAAGGTATCTAACGAGCGTCGTATGTTACGGCGTTCTCTGCGTATGTCTGAAAACGAAGTCAGTAGTTTGAGAAGCCTGCCGTTAAGTGATGCCGACTGAATCAACATTTCTTCTTGCCGGTCTGTTCCTACTGTTGGCCGCGGCTGGATGGGCTATGGGGCGATTCGGCGAGCGCGATGATGAAGATACGCCTCCGCCACTTAACATCGATTATCTGAAGGGCCTTAATTTTCTGCTGAACGAGCAGACCGACCAGGCACTCGAACACTTCCTTCGCATGGTTCGCGTCGATGACAAAACCATCGAAACTCACTTTGCACTGGGTAGCCTGTTTCGTCGGCGTGGCGAAATAGATCGGGCGATCCGCATCCATCAAAACATAATCGCCAGACCGGACCTTGCCGCAGAGCAGCGCGATCAGGCGCTTTATTCGCTCGCCAAAGACTATCTCGGTGCCGGACTTCTCGATCGTGCGGAGAAGCTTTTTGTGCGGTTGGCACGAGGCTCGCGGTTTCAGGTGCAAGCGCTGGAAGCGCTGTACGGCATTTATGAGCAGGAACGGGACTGGGAAAAAGCTATTGATGCGGCACAGCGCCTTGAGGTCCTCGGGGGTCGTTCTCTGGCTTTGCAGATTGCGCATTACCATTGCGAGCTGGCGGAAGCCGCAGCCGCGAGAAACGACTACGTGTCGGCTCGCCAGTATGTGAAAAAGGCTCAGTCCGGGCGACCACGAACGATGCGTGGCGCGTTAACACGTGCGCATATTGCACGAGATACTGATGACAACAAGACAGCCTTGAAGCTCTATCACCGCATTATCGACGAGAACACCTATCTCATCGCCGAAGCGTTGCCGGAGATCGTGGCTATCTATGAGCGTGAGAATGCGACGGCGGAGCTGGAGTCCGCGTTGCAGGCATTGTTAAAGAAGAATCCCGAGAGAAGGTCGCTCGTTGCTTATACAGCGATCGTGAATGACCTCGGTGGAATTCCGGTTATTGATGATTGTGTTGAGCAGTACATGCTAAATGAGCCAACACTGGGCGAGTTCGTCGAGCTGCAGCAATTATCGGAGGGTGATAAGGGCTCAAGTGAATCGGCGCTTGCCAAAGTTCGCGGTGCACTGTCGAAACTCGCCAGTACGACCCCACGATACCAGTGCCAGGAGTGTGGTTTTTCGAGTCAGCGATTGCTGTGGCAGTGTCCCAGTTGCCGAAATTGGGAAACACAGCGACCGGCGTCACGGGTACAGTTTGATACGGTTCTGCAGCACAGCATCACGAATCTATAGTTAATCGCGAGTTCATTTCCGTGTAAATACGGCTGTTTTGCGAGCGGCCAGATCTTCTTCCAGTGCATAAGCTTCGGTGTTCCAAGACACCTGAAGGAGCTTATGATGAGATTTCTAACCAAGATAGCTGCGATCGCTTTGCTGTCCTTGCCAATGCTGACATTCGCAGGCGAGGTAGACATTAATACTGCCGACGCCGAGACCATAGCCGCCGAGTTGAACGGAGTCGGCCTTTCCAAAGCCAGGGCAATCGTCGAATACCGGACCAAGCACGGCCCTTTTCGGAGCGTTGACGACCTGTCGCTGGTGAAGGGTATTGGTGAGCGAACGGTCGACAAGAACCGATCTGACATTCAAGTGTCGACACCTAAAAAGAGATAGCAATCGCGGGCTTTTGTGATTGCCGTTTCCGGGGGTCGCGCTGGTTCGCTCCTTGCGCGACCCCATTCTCAGCTGCCAACGTGACGCGGTTCATGACGTTGACGTCTTAATTTGGCTATGATGCGTGCTCTCGAAGAATGGAGCCGTTCAGTGGCGCAAAAAGTTAGAGCAGCAGTATTTCCGGTAGCCGGTCGTGGAACACGGTTTCTTCCTGCGACGAAGGCGAGCCCTAAAGAAATGCTGCCGATCGTCGACAAGCCGCTTATTCAGTATGCGGTGGAAGAAGCGATCGATGCGGGAGCGACAAAACTCGTTTTCGTGACGGGCAGTTCCAAGCGCGCAATTGAAGACCATTTCGATACAGACTCTGAACTCGAGGAAGCGCTGACGGAGTCCGGAAAAGACGAATTACTGCGTTCAATTCGGGGAATCGTGCCGTCAGGTGTTTCCTGCATCTACATCCGACAGGGCAAACCCTTGGGTTTAGGACATGCAGTGCTCTGTGCGCGTCCAGCGGTTGGCGACGAACCATTCTTTGTACACCTTGCGGATGATCTGATCGCGGGGTCGCCAGGTTGTCTTACACAGATGGCAGCCGAACATTCCGTGCACAGCGGTAGCGTCGTAGCCGTAGAAACGGTGCCACGGGAAAACACCTCAAGCTACGGCATCGTCGCCGTAAACGAGAGCGACAGGAACCGCATCACGCAAATAGTTGAAAAGCCGTTGCCCAAGGATGCGCCATCGAATTCAGCTGTCGTCGGTCGCTACTTACTCGCGCCCGATATCTTCGACAAGTTGGAGAACATCGGCAAGGGTGCAGGAGGTGAGATTCAGCTTACCGATGGAATCGCTGCATTATTGGATCAGTCGCCCGTGTACGCGTACTCGTTTTCAGGCGTACGCTACGACTGCGGCAGCAAGCTCGGTTATCTTCAGGCAACGGTTGCCTACGGGTTGAATCATCCGGATACCGGAGAGAGATTTCGAGAGCACCTCAAAGAAGTGCTCTCGGACTAGTTGTCTTGCGCTGTTTCTCGATTAACGAAAACAGCAATTGTTGAAATTAGAAACTTCTTGTCCGTGTAACCCTCCGCGGCCTGCAAGCCTATTATTGCGAGCCGTTATTCTGGCCCATGAAATGCGCTAGTATTCGTATTCGCCACCAATTTCTCTGAAGAGAAAATAGCTATGCGATGGATTTTCCTATTATTTTCGTTCCTGTGTGCGGCGAGCGCCAATGCCCAGCAAACCTACCTGATCGACTGGGGCGAGGTTGGTGCCGAGTCGATCGATCATCTGGTTGAGCTAATTCAGATCGATTCGTCGAATCCGCCGGGTAACGAAACAGACGTTGCGACCTATTTGCAGGCGGTACTGGCGGAAGAGGGCCTCGAATCTGAGTTGTACGCTTTAGAAGAATCTCGCGCCAATCTGGTTTCTCGAATCAAGGGTAACGGCTCGAAACGACCAATACTGTTAATGGGCCATACGGATGTTGTGGGTGTGCAGGCCGATAAATGGTATGCGGACCCTTTCAGCGGTATGCGACAAGATGGGTTCATCTACGGTCGTGGCACGCTGGATGACAAAGATAATGTTGCGGCCGCGTTGATGGTGATGAAACTGCTAAAACGCTATGGCGTTGCGCTGGATCGCGACGTGATTTTTCTGGCGGAGTCCGGCGAAGAGGGCACGCCCGAAGTGGGTATCAATTTCATGGTCGACAAGCACTTCGATGTCATTGATGCCGAGTACTGCCTCGCGGAGGGCGGGCAAAACGTCATTGAGCATGACGAGGTGAAAACAGTCGGTATCGAGACGACGGAAAAGATGCCGCGCCGGGTCACCCTGGTTGCGCGCGGCACGCCAAGTCATGGGTCGAAGCCAACTTTGCAGAACGCGGTACTGATTCTTGCTAGTGCTGTTGCGAAAGCGGGGACCTGGCAGACAGAGGTACGATTCAATGACACGACGCGCGCCTATTTTCAGCGCATGGCGGAGATTTCCGACCCGGAGGATGCTTACCGCTACAACAACGTAGAGAATTCGGAGGAAAGTGAGGCTATTCAGCAGTATTTCCTCGAAAAGTTTCCGTACCACTATTCCATTTCCCGAACATCGGTCGCACCGACCGTCATTGACGCGGGCTTCAGAAAGAATGTTATTCCGTCGGAGGCTAGCGCGATTCTCGACATTCGTATGTTGCCGGATGAAAGCGTCGAAGAGTTTTATGCGCAACTCGCGGCAGTCATTGACGATCCTCGCGTAGAAATTGTCCCGGAACGAATCTATCGACCCGCAGCGCCGCCATCAGAGATAGACAACGAAATGTTTCAAACGCTGGAGCGCGTCGCAAAACAGATGTACCCGTCGGCAACGGTGCTACCTGTCATGTCGACAGGGGCGACTGATATGGCGCAAGTTCGTGCCAGGGGTATGCAGTCCTACGGGATCGGTCCCGCACGATCAGTGGAAGAGATCAATAGCGGCTTCGGTGCGCACGGTGATAACGAGCGCATTTCCGAGGAAGCGTTCGTTGAATTGGTGCAATTCATGTGGAACGTCGTGATAGAGGTCGCTGCGACGCGATAAGAGCAAAAACGAAGGATTAGTTATGTCCCGAAGCATCCTGATTATCGTACTGGTATGTCTATCCACCTCAACATGGGCGGACAGCACCCTCATCAAAAATGTCCGTATCTTCAACGGCGTTGACGCGACCCTGACCCCGGGGCATGTACTGGTAGAGGATGGAATCATATCGCGAATATCGAGCGACACAATTGCGGTTGGCGAAGATGCCGATGTAATCGACGGCGCCAATCGCGTCTTGTCGCCGGGCTTCATTGATCTTCATGTTCATCTGACGTCGCATGTTCCTTACGACCAAATCGATGCCCATGGAACGGTCGTCGGTGCTGTTGCCAATGATGTTGCCCGCCACTTTCTGGACAGCGGTTTTACGACTGTTCGGGATGCCGGCGGCACACACCCGGATCTGGCGAAGGCGATTGAGCTTGGAACCGTATATGGACCCCGTGTCTTTCCGTCCGGGGCAGTACTATCGCAAACTGGCGGTCACGGCGACTGGCGCCATGCCAGTGTTCCGAACCCGACCTTGAGAGGTACAAATCCCTACATTCATTCGGATCAGGCCGTTATCGTCGATGGTGTTGACCAGCACCTGGCAGCCGCGCGTGAGAACCTTCGCTTTGGTGCAACTCAGATCAAGATCATGGGTGGCGGCGGGGTGATGTCTGACTATGATCCAATTCATTCGTTACAACCGTCGCCGGAGGAAATTCGAGCCGCAGTGCAGGCCGCCGGTGACTTCGGTACCTATGTGTTGGCGCATGCCTATACGAGTGAAGCCGTACGGCGCCTGGTCGACAACGGTGTTCGTTGCATTGAACATGGATTATTGATTGATGACGCGACCGCAAAGTTTGTTAAGAAAAATGACGTCGTCATAAGTACGCAGTTGGTGGTCTACAGAGCGCTCAAAGACCTGCCAGGAATCACGGAGACAAACCTTCAAAAACTGGCGGTGGTACTGGAAGGACAGGAAAAGCTGATTGACCTGATCAAAAAGTACGACATCACAACAGGGTTTGCGACGGACTTGATTGGCGGCATGTATCCGATGCTGACACGTGAGTTCACGGAACGCGCAATGTACTGGACACCGGCGGAAGTCCTCGTCCAGGCGACTTCAGAAAGTGCTGAGGTTATCCGTATGGCCGGACGACTGAATCGTCACGGAAACTTCGGCGAGATTCGTGAAGGGTGGGTAGCCGATATCCTGTTGATCAACGGCGAACCTCTGGAGGATATCTCTGTGCTGCGTGATCCGGAGAACAATCTTGCCCTTATAATGAAGGGCGGCGAAATCGTCAAAAACCTGTTATCCGATTAACCTACTGACACCTTTGGAAGAATAACGTGAGCATAATTCGAATCAGCTTTATCTTGGTTTTGTTCTTAGCAACTTGTGCTTCGGCGGGTGTGGTCCTTGAAATTGAGACACAGGACCATCGTTTAAACGAGTCTGGAACGGTACTGGCCGTTGTCGACGGGAAAAACTTGAAAATGATAATCACATCAGGCGGTGATCAGGATAAGAACGAGATGATATTTCGTGGCGAAACGCGCGAAATGGTCGTTGTGGATCACGACGACAAAAGCTTCATGGTCATTGATGAAGCGATGATAGATTCTATCGGCGTGAAATTGAGCGGCTATGAGGCGAAAATGCGCGAGGCGCTCAAGGATGTTCCCCCGGAGCAACGCGCAATGGTCGAACAAATGATGAAAGGCCGGATGCCACCTCAGGCGACCGCTCCGGCTCGGCCAAAAATCGAATTCAGGAACACCGGCGAGCGTGACACCCAAAACGGATATCCGAGCGACAAATATGAAGCCACGATTGATGGCCGCAAGACGCAGGAATTGTGGGTGACCGACTGGGATAACGTTGATGGCGGAGGCGACGCTGCCGAGGCATTTCAGGCGATGGCTGATTTCTTCAAACAAATGCGCGATTCGATGCCGAGATTCGGCGTCGATGAAGATGCTGATGATAACCCGTTCGAACACATGCGGGAGATGGGCGGTTTTCCTGTGCTCACATACGATTATGCAAGCGACGGCTCAATTGCGAGCGAAAGTTCGCTACGCTCCTCGACGCAAAGGGCAGTGGCCGCGGCGGAATTCGAGCCACCTTCTGCTTACAAGCGACGAGAAATGATGCCGCGCTAGAATAGCGCGGTGGTTGCGATCCTGGGGATCGATTAGTCGCCGGATTCGTTATCGTCCCGCAGATTCAGCGCACCATCTATCGCGAGCAATAACTCCTTAATGTTAAAGGGCTTGGTCGAATGGCCATTGCTGTGTACCCGGATGTAAAAGTTCGCATGATACGATGCTGACAGGCTGCTGCTGACCCAATGCGACGGTAAGTGAATTCCAGAATTGACTACTTCCCGCTGGGCGCAATAATCAAACTGAAAAAGGCAAATCCAGCCAAAGCTGGAGGCGCAAAGCCACGGGTCCTCGCCTCCTTCGCGACGCCCTGTCCGAAGGGTTCAAGATAGCCGGGCTGCCTGTTTCGTGTAACTGCGACATGGGAGAGCATCATGAGATTTCGCAAACAAATCGGGTTAGCGGCCATTACATTGTTGCTGGTTTTCGGGCACGGGTGGGCCGACACTTTCTCACTGCCTTTGACCGATGACGCATTTATTAATCAAAACCTTCCGGACCTTAACCTCGGCGCCGACGAAAACCTGTTTATTCACGAGTATGGTCCGAAGTATGCGTTGGTGAGTTTTGACGCCGCCTCGATTGCGGGTCAGGCGGTCAACAGTGCCACACTCACGCTGTACCTGAACGAAATTAAGAACCCCGGTACGATTCATTT
>JAJFKQ010000237.1 GCA_021773155.1 Woeseiaceae bacterium
GAAACGCCAATGCCAATAGTGCGCCCGCCAGCGTGTGGCCGGGGAAGGGCATGAATGCGACGAAAAGGCCGATTGCGAACGCCGGCACTACCGTACGTCTGCGAATGCCCCACAATCGGTGATCATGTAGCAGATGCCGAAACGGCGTCATGAACCACTGTTCGCTGAGTTGGTGGCGTTTGAACGCGAATTTCCTGAAAAAGCGCCTTGGCATTGCCTTGCAGTCCGGTTTTGATGGATTGTGCCGACCTGTGCGACATCAATTGTTCGAGTCTGCCTGCTTGTGCTGGCAGGAGGCTTCGCGGCGCAGCATAGCAGGGTTCCTTTAAGCCCGGACCACTGCGCGATACTTTTTGTTGCAGCTTTTTTGTTTTTGTTAATTCGGCGTGTTCGCTGGCTCGCATTTCTCCTGCTTGGCTTCACACTTTTCATGCAGGCGGGCAATTCCATTGTTGCCGATCGTCTTGCAGGAAAATTCGCCGGCGAGAGCATGTTGACCCAGGTCAGGGTCGCCGATTTCCCCAAAGTCACCGGTGTCACGGTGACCATGCTGGTCGAGCCCATCCACGACAAACGTATCCCGCCGCGGTCTCGTATTACGTGGTTTGACCCGCCCCAGGTTCCGGCCATTGGAGATATTTGGGAGTTTGAGCTGCGGTTGCGCAGACCACGAGGGAATAGCAATCCGGGCTTATTCAGTCTTGAAAACTGGATGTTTCGTGAACAGCTGCATGCTGCGGGATATGTTGTTGCCGGGAAGCGCAACCGCTTGCTGCAGGCTGGCGAGTTGTCATCGGTAGAGACCTACCGGCAAGATTTCGTCGAGCGCACAAAGAAGCATGGCGGCAGCGCAGCTCCCGTACTCGCGGCGATAGGTGTTGGTACCCGACACCTGATAACACGGCGGCAGTGGGATCGCTACGCAATAACCGGCAGCAGTCATTTGATGGCGATCTCGGGGCTGCATATTGGCCTGGCAGCGGCCACCGCGTTTTACTTCATAGCCGCATTTTCAGGTGTATTCCGTTTGCCCGGCAACCACCTGGATCAGGCTGCCATCGGAGCCGCAGGTATGGCTGCCGCTTATGCACTGATTTCCGGTTTCGCCGTGCCGTCGCAGCGGGCAATAGTCATGCTTGGATTGGCCGCTATAGCATTTCTTGGTCGCAGGCGTGCTGACCCCGGGCGAATTCTCGCCACGATAGCATTGCTCGTATTCGTGATCGACCCGGTGTCGTTGATGATGCCCGGATTTAGCCTGTCGTTTGGCGCGGTTGTTGCTCTGCTGTGGTTTGCACGTCGTTATTGGCGGCCTCGTGCAGGCCTGCGTATTTTTCAGCTACTCATAATGCAATTCATCCTGTTGCTGGGCCTGATGCCGCTGACAGTCCTTATATTCCAGCGTATTGCAATTGCAGCACCGCTTGTAAACCTCATAACCGTGCCGGTGTTTAGCTTCATTACGGTACCTCTGACCCTCACAAGCATGGTGTTGGAGCCGGTGTGGGATGCCGCGAGTGTTGCGCTCCTGCGGGTTTCAGCGGCGAGCATCCGCGGCATAGAGTGGGTCATCGGCGAGGTCGCGAAACTGCCGATTGCCGATGTTTTTGTCGCTGGCGTCGACGGAGTTAGCGGTGCTGTATTGGGGATAGCTCTACTACCAGCGCTGTGGATTATCTTGCCGCGTGGATGGCCGGGTCGCTGGGTCGCCGTTCTGGCAATGATCGCACTCGTTCTCAACAAGCCGGCAGCTCCCGAACACGCTTGCATTGATGCGCATATCCTCGATGTGGGTCAAGGGCTGGCCGTGGTTGTGCAGAGTAGTGATCATACTCTCGTCTTCGATACAGGCGCATCGTACCGCGGTGGTGGCAGTGCTGCCGCACAGGTTGTACTGCCTTTCCTGCGTTACAAGGGAATCGAGGCAATTGACTGGCTCGTCGTTTCGCACTCTGACGACGATCATGCCGGCGGTGTGTCGACGATAATCAAGCAGATCGAAGTCAGCCAAATTCTTGTCGGTGAAGAACTACCGGATGTCGACCATAGGATCCTTGGCTGCGAAATGGGACAGGCCTGGGCAGCCGATGGCATTGGATACCGTTTCCTGCATCCCGGGCCCGCCAATTCGCTTAGTGGTAACGACTCATCCTGTGTGCTGACGATCAGCGCTGGTAACCACCGACTGGTCCTGACTGGCGACATCGAAGCAGCCGGCGAACGCAGTGTGTTGGCACATTTACCGTTCGAAGCGGTCAGTGTCGTATTGATCCCGCATCATGGAAGCCTGACGTCGTCCAGCCCGGCATTCGTCAATCGCTTGCGGCCGGGTCTCGCGGTTGCGTCGTCAGGCTACGCCAATCGCTGGGGCTTCCCGAAGGAGCGCGTCACGAAGCGCTGGGAGGGTGCCGGTGCGGTTGTTCTCGATACCGCAAGCTCTGGTGCCGTTAGCTTCCGCCTTTGTGAGAGAGATGGTCTTAGCCGATTGCGCGAGGAGCGCCTGCAGCAGCGTCGTTTTTGGCACGATTCAGAGGCGCATTAGTGAGAAATTTCAGCGCCGTCACTGTATATTTCCACTTTTCCCATTGTTCAGGTTCATATGGTTGAGATAGTCAAATCCGGCGGCTGGTTGATGTTGCCCATTATCCTGTGCGCGATCATCGCCATGGGCATCATTCTGGAGCGCTTCTGGACGCTGCGGCAAAAGCGCGTCATCCCGGAGGATCTCACGAGTAAGGTGTGGGGATGGGTTAAGAAAGACCAGCTTGACCAGAAACAGATCCAGACTTTGCATCAGGGGTCCGCGTTGGGGCAGATACTTGCCGCAGGACTAATGAATCGTGATCGCGAGAGGGTGGTTCTGAAAGACTCGATTGAAGATACCGGCCGTCACGTTGTTCACGAGCTTGAGCGTTATCTTGAGACTCTGGGAACTGTTGCTGCCATCACGCCGCTGCTCGGTCTTCTGGGGACGGTTATTGGCATGGTCAAGGTATTTGCGGCCATCACGACACACGGTGTTGGTAACCCGACCGTTCTCGCCGGCGGCATCGCCGAAGCGTTGATCACAACAGCAGCCGGACTCACGGTTGCGATCCCTGCATTGATTGGTTATCGCTATTACCGCACGCGTATCGATACGCTGGTGGTTGATATGGAAAAAGAAGCTATTAAGCTGGTTGAAGCGCTGCATCGGCGTGGCGAGAAGGACGAAAAATGAAGCTGAGCCTGCGGCCACGTACGCAGCCAGAGGTCAACATGACATCGTTGATCGACGTCGTGTTGTTGTTGCTGATCTTCTTCATGGTCTCGACGAGCTTTGTGAAACAGTCGCAAATCAACATCAGCCTGCCAGAAGCCGAAAGCTCGACACTGGTTGAGGAACCGCCCGAACAAATCGACATTATGATCACGGCGACCGGGACCTATCTGGTCAATGGTCGTGAGCTGATTAATAACCGTCCGGAAACGATTCGTAACGCACTGCAAAAAGTGTCGGACGGGAATAATAATATGCCGCTGACGATCAGCGCGGATGCGAATGCCAAACACCAGCATGTTGTGACAGCCATGGATGTTGTCGGGCGACTCGGGTTCACTCAGATCAGTATCGCAACCGTCAATGATCCGGCCGAGTAGCGAGGTAATCAGGCCAAGGTGAGTAAACGCATCGATCCTGAAGTCCGCGTTGTCTATGGCCGACTCTGGCATTACGTCACGCCGCACAAGTTGATTGGACTTATCGCGGTTATCGGCATGGCAGCCATCGCGGCGGTTGAAGCCGGCCTCGTTTACCTGCTGCAGCCGTTAATGGACGACACGCTGGTCGCCAAACAGGTCGAGTCCGGCAAATGGATACCACTGGCGTTCATGGGGATTTTTATCCTGCGCGGCTTGGCGGGATTTGCCACCGAGGCATCACTTGGGTGGATAGGACGCAGTGTCATCAGTGATCTGCGACGGCAGGTCTTCAACAAGTTTCTGACTTTGCCGATCAAGTTCTTCGATTCACAGGCAGCCGGCCCGTTACTGACGCGATTGACGTACAACGTTGAAATGGTCGCAGAGTCCGTGACCAGCGTTGTTACGATCGCCGTACGCGATACATTGACGGTTATTGCAGCGCTCGGCGTGATGCTCTACCACAGTCCCACTCTGACTATTTTCGTCGCGATTCTGTTTCCGATCGTTGGCACGCTTGTATGGTTACTGGGAATTGCTTTTCGCCGTTATAGCGCACGCATTCAGGATTCCGTCGGTGAAGTGACGCAGGTTACTGACGAAATTATTCGTGGCAACTCTGTAGTCAAAGCATTTGGCGGTTATGAATACGAGCGCGACAGACTGGCGGCTGTGGATGAAGGAAACCGCAAGCAGAATCTCAAACTGATACGAGTTCGTTCGATGGGTGTTGCTATTACCCAGGTAGTCTTTGGGTTCGGCATCGCTCTGGTTATTTTTATGGCAGGTCGGCAGTCTATTGAGGGTGTTCTTTCTCCCGGCCAGTTCATATCATTCTTCTCAGCCATGATGCTCATGCTCCAACCAGTCCGTCGCATCACCAACGTCAACGCTACCTTGCAACGCGGCGTTGCGGGTGCCGACAGCTTGTTCATGGTCATGGACGAGAAGGACGAAGAGGATATCGGTACTCAAGAAATCGATCGCGTGCGTGGTCACGTTCGTTTTGAGAACGTCAGGTTTTCCTATGGCGATGAGGATGGACCGGTCATTGACGACGTTAGCGTTACTATCGGCGCCGGCAAGACGCTCGCGATCGTAGGTCATTCGGGTAGCGGTAAGTCGACGTTGGCCAGCCTGTTGCCAAGATTCTACGAGTTGGACTCAGGCGATATCCTGATCGACGATGTATCAATTCGTGATTTCACGCTCAGCAGTTTGCGCGGGAATATCAGTCTGGTGAGTCAGGACGTGGTTTTGTTCAATGACACCATCCGAAATAATCTGGCCTATGGCCAGCTCAAGGCGAGTTCAGACGAGGAATTGATGAAGGCGGCCGAGGCTGCATACATACTCGACTTTGTGAAAGACCTGCCAGAAGGCCTGGAGACCGTTGTTGGCGACCGCGGTGTATTGTTATCAGGTGGCCAGCGCCAGCGAATTGCAATCGGTAGAGCACTACTGAAAAATGCACCGGTGCTGATCCTTGATGAGGCGACATCCGCGCTCGATACACAGTCTGAACGACGTATTCAGGATGCACTCAATGTGCTCATGAAAGACCGGACGACGCTGGTGATCGCGCATCGACTCTCAACGGTTGAGAAAGCAGATCGAATTATCGTTCTTGATGCCGGACAAATTGTCGAGTCGGGTACGCACGCTGAGCTGGTAGCCCAGGACGGTCACTACGCGGCCCTTTATCGCATGCAGTTCAGCGACGAGTAACGAATTCCCGTGAGCGCTACCTATAGATGGATACATCGAGTCTGGTACGAAGGCGCGGTTTCCGGTTGGGTGTTGCTGCCATTGAGTGGTATTTACTGGTTGCTGCTGAAACTGCGAGCATTATTTTTTCGTTTTGGTGTTTATAGCAGCTATAAAGCCCATGCTCCGGTTGTCGTTGTTGGCAACATTACAGCGGGCGGTACAGGCAAAACGCCGACCGTAATCTGGCTCGTAAATGAATTACGAGAGAAAGGATTTACGCCAGGCATCGTTAGCCGCGGCTACGGTGGCAGCAAGTCGGGTACCTCGATGCGAGTCGACGCCAACAGCGATCCGGCGGTGGTGGGTGATGAGCCGGTCTTGCTGGCGCAGCGATGTCAGTGTCCTGTAGCCGTCGATTCAGACAGGGTCCAGGCAGCGGCTATGCTGGTCGATGATGGTGTGGATGTCATTATCTCCGATGATGGCTTGCAGCACCTTCGATTGCGGCGCGACTTCGAAATTTGTGTGATCGATGGCGAGCGTGGATTGGGTAGCCGCCGACTTCTCCCAGCGGGGCCATTGCGTGAATCACCCAGTCGGCTGGAGAGCGTCGATCAAGTCCTGGTCAATGGTTTGACTGATATGTCCAATGCTATCGCGTTCGAGTTACAGGCGATTGAGGCATGTCGCCTGAACGGATCGCTGGCACGTCCCCTGCAGGGGTTCAAGGACACGACGGTGCACGCGGTCGCCGGCATCGGATATCCAAAGCGTTTCTTCGACCTGCTACGAGGTTTCGGTATTCAGGTCATTGAGCACAGCTTTCCCGATCACGCCGTGATTACACAGGCCGATCTGCAATTCGGCGATGACTTTGAGGTCTTCATGACAGAGAAGGATGCCGTTAAACTGGGCCGGAAACTTTCTGACCGGTATTGGTTTGTCCCGGTAGATTTGATTATGGATGCTGAAAAGTCGAACGCATTGATTGAATCAATTACGGTGCACCTGCGAAAGTGCGGTGAGCATTGAGCGTCGAGAGTATCCAGACTGAGAAGCTCATCAGAGAATACACAGCGCTTGCGCCATCCTATGACCAACGGTGGTCAGCTTATCTCCACTCATCGTTTGCTATGACGCTTGATCAGATGACCGGCTTGCCTGCGGAACGTGTGCTGGACGTTGCCTGTGGTACCGGCCAGTTGCTGGAGTTACTGTCGGAGCGTACGGACCAATCAGAGTTGGTTGGGATCGACAGAGTGCCGGCTATGCTGGAAGTGGCATCGCAGAGGCTCGGGGAAAGGGCCACTTTCCTTGAGGGAGAGGCGCAACATTTGCCGTTCGAGGATGCGTACTTTCAGCTTGTTACCAGTACCAATGCTTTGCACTACTTTCCAGATGCCAATGGCGCGCTGCGAGAGATTCGGCGAGTTATATCCCCAGGCGGTAACCTGATCATTACAGACTGGTGTCGGAGCTACGTCTGGATGAAACTGCTGAATCGTGTGCTGCCCTGGACTCAACACGCCCATGTGCACACGTTCAGCACTAACGAACTGAAAGAAGCCCTCGCAGATGCCGGCTTCGGTATCATCAGCGAGACGAGAAGGAAGATCGACTGGTTCTGGGGTTTGATGACCATTCATGCAACACCATTGACGTGAGACGACTACACAACAGCTTGTGTTTCAGGCGCGCATTCCCGGCATCGCCAGGCGAGCGTCGCGATGCGCACCGTCAGCTGCTCGACTTTAAGTCATCCGGTCGCAGCGACATGACTGATAGTGGCATTGCGGGGACGCGCCTCCATTATCGGTTTTCCTTTCATGTCGCTAAGTGGCTCGCGCGAAAGGCGCCCGGCACCGTTTCCATAGATTGGGCAGAATATGATGCATGCGCGCGTCTGGATGAATTACTGCAACAAATCCTGAAATCGTCAGAAGATGATTACTTCGATAGTGGTTACATCAGCAGCCAGGAATGGATAGCGCTTGCGAGCGCAGGTTTTCCGGGGACTGATTTCGACTGGTTGCTGGCGCAGCTTCAGGACAAGCGTTTGCAAAAGGTCTGGACGCAACTCTATGACGCGGCGGATTTACCCCTGGTCTGGCACATTGGCGAAAGCGCGCTGTCCAAATCGCGGAATGTGTTTCCTGTGAAGGCGATAGCAACACGAGAGAGTGGTATGCGTAGTCGTCCGGGTAATGCAAAGAGAGAAATAATGCGTCCGCTGCCAGCGATCGAAAAACTATCGAAACGAAAGGGCGCGAAGTTGGTGGATGTGGCGATGGCGTCACTCGCTGCCAGACATCGGGAAACAAATCACTTTAACTTTGCAAATCCCGATGAAGTCTACATTGCAGACGTGGGCGAGGGCGTCTCTGTTGCAGTCTTTGGTTTGGCACCGGAGCATCGTTACCCACTTGAGTGCACCATGGGTTTCCTCATTTTGTCGAACGGTGTCCCCATCGGCTACGGTGGGTCGAGCACCTTGTTTCTGCAGGTCAACACTGGAATCAATATTTTCGACGAGTATCGCGGTAGCGAAGCTTCTTTTCTGTGGGTGCAGGTTATGCGGGTCTACCGTGCACTGGTGGGCTGCACGCGATTTGTGGTCAACCCGTATCAGTTTGGCGCTGATAATTCAGAAGCGCTAAACAGTGGTGCGTTCTGGTTTTACTTCCATTTGGGATTTCGGCCGGTTGACACCAAAGTTCGTGCACTAGCGAATCAGGAAGCGGCAAGGAGGCGTCGTAATCCAACGTATCGAAGTGATGAACGGAAACTTCGCAAACTGGCCCGCTGCGATATGCACCTGATGTTGCCTGGTTCTCGTCAGAGTGAATTTTTCGATGAGGACTGGTTAGCGACGAGTTCAATGCTGGCGACGCAGGAGTTGGCTACTGTCGGTGGATTGACGCGGTCAGAGTCAGCAAAACAGCTTGCTGAAAACGTCGCTCGTGATTTGGGGATGAGGTCGGTTCAGAGTTGGTCGATACCTGAGCGGCGTGCACTCGAAAATATTGCGCCAATCGTCGCAGCGGCAAAACCGGCGGCATGGCCAGCAAAAGAGAAAGTGTCGATGCGGAAATTGCTGCGGGCGAAAGGCGGATTGCATGAGGTGGCATATGCGCGACTGCTCGGAGAACACGAGCATTTCCGTTCAGTCCTGCGTGCAACCTGTCGTAGGGCTGACACCGGCTGACAGAAGTTCTGAATCGAGATTCAGCTTATTATTGATTCTCGTGACCCGCACTGGAAGCGGAAACTGCAATGCCGGCAGTCCACTGACGCGCCTGAGGAACTCATCTGCCCGTTGCCGCGCATTGCCGGATAGAGAATTGTAACAATCCAGCGGCCGCTGCATCTTCCAGATACTGCCTGGCAAAATGGCACGAGTTTCCTCGACGCCGCCGATGGAAAAACGATGCTCGCCAATATTCCGTGGTATCTCCGGGCCCTCGTTTTCCTCCGCCCATTGTCCCAGTGCAGTTGCGGTAGACGTTAGTACCTTCCAGTGCTCAGCAAACAAGCGAGCGAAGACCGGGGTCAGTGTTTCTGGAATCTCATCATCTTCCAGCCACTCTCCATGATAGTCAGTCGGCTGGATCATGCGCTCGACCCACGCCGCGACGTTCGGAGCATCACGTCGCATCAAACTGTCTGGGTAGGGATCGCGATACAAGTGCGCGTACAAGGGGCCGATCAATCCGAAGTCACCGATGGAAGGACGTCCGCCGAACAGGAAATTGTGGTTTTTGAGGTGGCGGTCCAGCGATGTGAGAAAGTCTTTCTCGTACCATTCTTCCAGCTCATTTCGGTTGGCGTCGGTAATTCCGAGCAATGGCAAGAAGCCACGAAAGCGAGCGCCAACGCGTTTGCCCAGGATTCGCCGCACAAAACCGGGCCAGCGAGGGAACAAACTGCGACCGAATTCATCATAAGTAAACGGAAAGTTGTCGAAGTTCCAGCGATAGCGGCATCGCCGGCATTAACAACCATTCATCGCCATACAGTTCAAGCAAGGATGATCGTTTCCCGATAGACACTCAGTGACGAGAGTACTTCGTCAAAAGGAATGCGCTTGTGGCGCAGATAGCTGCGAGCCTTGCCGCTGTATAATGAGAATTCGGTGCCGTAGAGAATGTGCTTATCGGTCATTCGAGTATTGTATCCCGAGGGGGAAGACGGAGAACTATGAATATTCTGAAATCAATGTTCGTCAGTATGTACATGATGACAGCCATGGCGATCGTTGTGATCGCCGGACGTTCGTTGTGGGTTACCGGTGACTATCTGACCTGGGGAGGCGTCCTACTCGTTGCGGCACCATTCATGCTGGTACTTGGCTGGATTATGGTGTTCAAGAACGTTGCCAGAACAAGCGCACACTTTCCGCTCCTGACTGCGTTGGCGACGGTGGGTTTGGCTATGGCCTGCTGGGGATACTTCCAGGGAGCAAGTGTTAATGCACCCATTCTGGCGCTCGTCGGTTGGGCCGGATTCATCGTCTATGTTTATTGGTATTCCAGTTTCGGTGATCGATCCAGCGATAGCCTGAAGGTCGGCCAGAACCTGCCGGCATTTGACGTGAGAAACGTTGCCGACGAAATGATGGGCTCGGCTTCTTTGATCGATAAACCGACAATCTGGATTTTCTATCGGGGCAACTGGTGTCCGCTTTGTATGGCGCAAATCAAAGAGTTGGTTGATGAATACCAGGAAATACACGAACTGGGCGTTCGCGTTGCCTTGATATCGCCACAACCACACAAGTTTACGATGAGTCTTGCCAGAAAATTCAATGTGCCGTTTTATTTTCTGACCGACGAGGGTAATCGTGCTGCCCGCAAGCTGGGAATCGCACACGATAATGGGCTACCGACCGGAATGCAGGTGTTGGGCTATGACAGTGAAACTGTATTGCCAACGGTCGTCATTACCGGCGCAGGTGGAAAAATTTTGTGGTCGCACCAAACAGATAACTACCGGGTTCGTCCAGAACCTGCCGTTTATCTGAAAGTGCTGCGCGAGGAGGGTGTCGTCGAAGCCTGAGCAATCAGCCCTCGTCAGCAGCGAACTCCAGAAAGGTCGGCAAATCCGGGCTATGTGCGTGCTCGAAAATCAAGCCCGTTTCGATGTGCGCAATCTCTTCGCGAGCTGTGAACGACGTCATTATGAGATTACGTAAGTGCTCCGGGTCCTTCACCCAAACGTGTACCAGAAAGTCGTTCGCTCCGGCCAGGTGATACAACTGGCGAACTTCGGGCAGGGCCAGTGTGTGGGCACGGAACGATTCGACGATGGACTTCGAATGCCGTTGTAGCCGAACGGAGATCATCGCTTGTAGCCCAACACCCAGCGACGTTGGGTTGACGTCTGCATGAAAGCCCTTTAGTACTCCATCCCGTTGTAATCCGCGGACCCGAACGAGGCAACTTGAGGGCGCAAGCCCGACGATCGAGGCCAGTTCTTTGTTGGATAGCCGAGCATTATTTCGCAGCTGGCGGACTATTTCGTAGTCGATTCGGTCAAGCGCCTCCATTGCACCTCTATTACGAAGAATATTCGAAAGGGATAAGTAGGGACAAATAATATACTAAAATAATGCTCGAAAATAGAACAAACAGAGGCAATGTTATGACAACGCGTAATCCTATCGAGCGTCTGGCAGAGGCGCGTCACGAGTTTGGCGAGCACGGCGGCGTCAATATGTCGGTCGAGGCGAGCACGACTTTTACGGTTATGAAGCCAGGCACGATGCCGGAACTTTTTGAGGGCAGAAAAGCGGCGCCGGAGGGTTGCTACCTGTATGGGCGGCACTTTAATCCGACCGTCTACCAGCTGGGTCGGCAGCTTGCTGCCATCGAAGGGACCGAATCGGCCTACTGTGCAGCCAGTGGTATGGCGGCGATTTCTGCGGCGATCTTGCAGCTCTGCAATTCCGGTGACCATGTTGTTGCGTCTAATACAGTCTACGGCGGCAGCTATGCGCTACTGCACGATTTTCTTCCAACGAAGGCGAATATCAACTCCACATTCGTCGATATTACGGATCTTGCTGCGATTGAGGCTGCAATAACAGACAAGACGCGAGTCATTTATGCCGAGAGTATCGCCAACCCGACGCTGCGAGTTGCCGATATTCCCCGGCTTGCCGAGCTCGCACATGCACATGACGTACGACTGGTCATCGACAATACATTCAGCCCGCTACTGCTGAGCCCGGCGTCACTGGGTGCCGATGTCGTCGTGCACAGCATGACGAAGTTCATCAACGGTGCTTCCGACATCATCGCCGGTGCGGTCTGCGGAACCACTGAGTTCGTTCAGGGATTGATGGATTTACATCAGGGCCCGCTGATGATGCTCGGGCCAACCATGGACCCAACCATCGCTGCGAAAATCAGTTTACGAATCCCGCATCTGGCACTGCGCGTCGCAGAGCACGCTCAGCGAGCGGAGACTTTCGCCGAGAGATTGCAGGAGCTGGGTGTGCCGGTGTCTTATCCTGGCTTGTCGGACCATCCGGATTTCGAACTGATGCAACAATTACGGTGTGAAGATTACGGCTTCGGCGGAATATTGACGCTTGATCTGGGCACCGAACAAAGAGCCAACGACCTTATGGATGTGTTGCAGAACAAATACGGCTTCGGGTTCATGGCCGTCAGTCTCGGCTACTTCGATACGCTCATGTCCTGCCCGGGCAGCAGTACGTCGAGCGAAATGACTGATGAGGACATGTCGTCTGCCGGGATCGGCGAGGGGCTGGTGAGAATATCGGTCGGCTATACCGGTACAACGGAACAGCGCTGGCAGCAGCTCGAAAGTGCGTTGTTGGATATAGCGGCGATAAAGGCAAGGCTCCCCGAAGCTGTCTAGCGAAGTCGAACCCGGCTACTATGGCTTTGATTTCGACTTCACGCAGGTAGCGGAAGAATATTATGAGCCAAACAGAAAAAACCGTTCACATCGTCAACGTGCCGCTTGACCTTGGTGCCTCTCGCCGTGGAACCGATGCAGGTCCTTCGGCATTTCGAATTGCCGGATTGCGAAACGCGATTAGTGGCCTGGGCTATACGATTTCCGGAGAGTCGGATATTCCGGTTCCAATCATGGAAACACGGCAACTGGAAGACTCGAAAGCCCGGTTCAAAGACGAAATACTCTCGGTGTGCGTACAGCTTGCAGAACAAACGAAGGACATTCTGGATAGCGGAGAGACGCCGTTGGTTATCGGAGGCGATCACTCAATAGCAATGGGAACAGTGTCCGGAGCTTCTGCACATTTTCGGCAGGAAGGTAAAAAAGTCGGCTTGATCTGGTTCGATGCGCATGGTGACATGAATCTTCCGGAGACGACGCCAAGCGGTAACATTCACGGCATGCCGCTGGCACACTTGCTTGGCTACGGTGATCCGCAACTATCGAGTATTCTCGGTGCTGATCCGGCCGTTGCCCCGGAAAACGTAGCGCTAATCGGAATCCGCGATATCGATCGTGTCGAGCGCGAGTTTATTAATAAGTCGGGTATCAACGCATTTACGATGCGCGACATTGATCAGCTCGGCATGAGCGAGGTGTCACGCAGAGCGCTTGAGGTTGTCAATGCCGACACAGCAGGTTTCCATGTGAGCTTTGATCTTGATGGCTGCGATCCGGAAGTCATTCCCGGTTCGGGAACGTTGGTACCGGGTGGTGTCAGTTTCCGGGAAGCGCACCTGCTACTGGAAGAGTGCGCAAGTAATGGACGCATGACCTCCATGGAAGTTGTAGAACTGAATCCTTTCCTGGATCAGGCAAACATATCAGCAGAGCGTGCCGTAACCCTTATTCAGAGTGCCTTCGGTCGCAGCATTCTTTAGATCGCAGATCGTTGTCTTGGCTGCACCGCGTTGGGTGCAGTTGCCGCCCGGTTATAAGCACTCAGAACCATGCGGAATGAAGCCATAACCAATCAGTCTCCGCGCGGCATTGTCTATGACTCTTGAGTCCATATACTCGACGGTCACGGTATCGAATGGAGCACAGGCAATGAGTGTGCAGTTGCAAGAAAAAGTCGTAGATCTACACAACACCCCTGATCAGCATGAGAGTCATGTCTACGACAGCATTGTCGAGCTTGCCCCCAGTCCGGACAATCCGACACCGATGGTTCGCCTTAGTGAGCGGTCCAATCCGCATGCTGACTACGATGTCCTGTTAAAGCTCGAAGGCATGAATCCGTTCGGCTCCATTAAGGACCGTACGGCGTTGTATATGTTGAAAGGCTTGCAGCTCGAATCGGATCAGATTTTGGTGGAACCATCCGCCGGTAACACGGGAATAGCTCTCGCCGCCATGGCCAATGCTCAAAACACGCCGATCGAGATCGCGGTTCCCGACGGCGCGCCTGAAGAGCAGAAAACACTTTTACGCATTCTTGGTGCCGAGCTGATCGAAGTTGATGATGAACTTTGTCCTGTATTTCCGTCGGAAGGTGCTCGTGGCGTTGTGAAAAGTATGGTGGAAAGCGAGGCCTATGGTGGCAAGTATGTCAGTCCAAATCAGTATGAGAGTGAACTCAACGTAGAGGCACACTACCGCACAACCGGTCCGGAGATCTGGACGCAGACGAACGGTGAGATCGATTATTTCTTTGCTGGGATTGGAACAGGCGGCACCATCAGTGGCGTTGGTCGATATCTGAAGGAACAGAATCCGGATATAAAAATCATCGGCGTTGAGCCCGCGAGCCGCCAGCATCGTCTTTCAGGACTGAAACGCATCACGGGACTGCCCGACGAACATTATCCAAAAATTCTTGACCCGGACTTGCTCGACGATCTCATATCGGTCACCGACGAGGAAGCATTCAATGCCGGAATCGAAGTCGCTCGGAAGGAAGGCATCATGGTAGGCCCAACCACGGGCGCGATTTTACACGCGGCTTTGCATGCAGACATTCCGAAAACCGGCAGAGCCGTTCTGATTTCCGCCGACAACGCGGTGAAATACATTAGTGCCTATGCCGATTTCCTCTGATTTGAGGCACTAAGGTCGATTGGAAACAACTTGTAACAAATAAGGCCGTTTCCGAAATCAACCGGAAACACCTCTGCCGTACGCTTGCCTTTGTGGATAACTCAGGTACAAGCGAACGCAACCCGAGGCCGCGTTTCGGATGGTTTCGTGTCGCCGGGGTCATCGGGGCATTGTTCGGGCTGCTCACCATTCGCGAGGGCGGCGCGGTGCTGTTCGTTGATGGCCCGGCGCGGGTTGCTGCAGGCGACTACGTGCCATTCGTTCTCTGGTTCAATTTCCTGGCTGGCTTCGCCTACGTGATTGCTGGCACCGGTTTGGTGTTTGGCCGGCCATGGGCGGCTCGCGTAGCGCTCGTCATTGCGGCGGCCACGCTTGGTGTGTTCACGGCCTTCGGCACGCATGTAATCGGCGGCGGGGCGTTTGAGATGCGTACCGTGATTGCCATGACGCTGCGTAGCGTCGTATGGTGCTCGATCGCAGCACTCAGTTGGCGAATACTGCGGTGAGCTCTGGTCGGTACGCCCACACTGTTTTTCAGCACTCATATCAATCCAAGATTCGCCAAGGCATCACGTATTTCCGATTTCGAACGATTCGACAGTGGCACAATTGGCAATCGGCACCACTCGTCGCAAAGCCCCAGCAGTGACGCAGCGTACTTGACGCCAGCCGGGCTGGGTTCCTCGAACAATGCCATATGCAGCGGCATCAACCGTTCCTGAATCTGGGCCGCCGTAGTGTAGTCACCATTTGTGCAGGCAGTCTGCATCTCAGAGCACAAAGCTGGCGCCACATTCGCCGTTACCGAAATACAGCCATTTCCACCGGCGACATTGTAGGAGACGGCGGTACCGTCCTCACCGGACAAGAATGAAAACTCGTCCTCGATCAACATTCTCTCGAGGATCGGGCGAGTAAGATCGCCGGTAGCATCTTTCACACCAACCACTTTGGGCAGTGCAGCTATACGTGCCATCGTTTCCGGCAAGATATCAACAACCGCCCTCGGTGGAATGTTATAAACGATAATCGGAAGCTTGCTCGCTTCATGCACCGCTTCGAAGTGCCTGAACAAACCTTCCTGTGATGGACGGTTGTAATAACCTGCTACATGCAGCGTTGCATCGGCACCGAGGTCCTGTGCGGCATCATTATAGAAAATTGCTTCACGCGTATTGTTTGATCCAGCACCCGCGACAATCGGTACTCGCCCAGCAGCTTCCTCCACCACCAGTTCAATGACCCGGCAGTGTTCTTTCTCGGTCAGCGTTGCCGACTCGCCTGTCGTTCCGACCGGCACAATGCCGTGCGTGCCCTGTTCGATGTGCCACTGCACCATACTGCGTAAGGCATTTTCATCGAGTTCATCGTTGCGGAATGGTGTAACCAATGCAACCAGCGATCCTGCAATCATCTTATGCTCCTGTTATCGCAAAATTTTGCGACGGCACAAGAAAAAATCCCCGGTGGCCATCGCAAGCTACCGGGGATTTTGTTGAAATTGAGAGTTTATCTGGCCCGAGACTTACATGCGCAAACGATTAACCTCCGGTTTGTTCCCGGCAGGAAAAGTTATTGCGACGAGTTCGAGTGATGGGCCAGTCATGCTTCGATAGTGCCCGGCCGATGCGACTTCGTCAATCAATTACTAAAGGCGTGTCAGTCCCACAGCTGGTATTCGCTAAGGCGCACGATCAGAACATCGCAGGGCAAATGATCGATCACGCGTTCGGCCGTACTGCCAATGAGCATCCGCTTAACACCCCAGCGTGCAAGTGCACCCATAACGACGAGCCCTGCATTATGACTTCGCGCAAAGGTCGGCAAGATGTCTTGCGTACTGCCTGGCAACTGGTGTGTGTGCTTAGCATCAATTCCGCAATCTGATGCGAGTACGTCAAGAGCGTTACGGTGTTCTTTCTTGATCCGCGCATCAATTTCGTCAATCGGGAGTTTGATCGGTTTGAACGTCCGGTTAGCTACCTTACCAATTCCCGAAATTCGCTCATAGGTGTGAAGGAGATGAACCTCTCCATCGACGGCCTTGGCGACGGCTGTCGCTGTTTGAACGATTTCATGATCTAACGCCGCAGGTTTGTCATGAGCGTTGCTTGGATCGACCGCGGCTACGATGGCTGGATTTTCCGGCATCCGGTCGGATTTCACGAACCAGATCGGGTAAGCGGAGGTGCGCATCAGCTGCCAATCCGTATCGACCAAAATACCGCGCTCGGCGATGCTATGGAATCGGGTTGCTTTGACGATCATTTTGGCCTTTACGGACATCGCGATAGCCAGTATTCCATCGTCCAGCGGACGTTGTCGCAGAACGGACGTCATTACGTCGACGCCGTTGTCCCGTAATTTCGCCGCATACGTCTCGGCAATCTCGTCCTGGGCGCGTTGCAACTCCTGTCGAATAGCTTCAGCTTCGTTGGAGATCGCAAATCCTCCAAGCAGTGCGCCATTTTCAGGCTCAAACAGCACCATGTGTACGCGGTAGTCAAATGATTGTGCAATCCAGGTGACTCGATTGATCAGATTGTCCGGGTCCGAGTCGAGTTCGAGGATAGCGAGAATCGTGTCTTTGTCATTCGTTGTTTTGTTGGACATCGCGCTTCTCCATTTTAGTTGTCAAAATTCCCAGACAACAAGCTACGTCTATCACAGTCAATTACACGGATGGAATACGGGAGATACGCAGGGTTCTGCGGTAACTATCAGCGACAGGGCCAAGTACGATGTGTGCTGGACGCCATTGATGTCGGCGATGCTTTGACCAGGAGATCGTGATATGGGGCCTCTTGCAGGAACGACAGTAATTGAAATCGCTGCGCTTGGGCCGGCGCCCATCTGCGGCATGATTCTCGCGGATTTTGGGGCCGAAGTGATTCTTATCGAGCGTGAGTCTGCGAACCCCAATGCGCTAGAAGTGACTGCTGATCATTCAAGGTCTATGTTCTACAAGCGCGGCAAGAAGTCGATTGTGTTGGATCTAAAACAACCACAAGGTGTCGATGCAATATTGCACTTGTGTGAAAGTGCCGATGTGCTCATAGAGGGTTTTCGCCCCGGGGTCATGGAGAGGTTGGGTCTTGGTCCGGATGACTGTCTCGCGCGTAACGAGCGATTGGTTTACGGACGCCAGACTGGCTGGGGTCAAACCGGGCCCCTGGCACATGCAGCAGGCCACGATATTAATTACGTTGCATTGGCAGGAGCGTTGTACTACACCGGGCATGACGGCGAAGCACCGTTTACGCCACCGACCGTTGTTGGCGACATTGGCGGTGGCGCGATGACGCTCGCGTTCGGGATACTGGCGGCGCTACAGCACGCCAACAAGACTGGCGAGGGACAGGTAATTGATTCAGCGGTTACTGACGGCACCACATACATGATGACGCTACTTGCGTCGGCGCGACAAATGGGTCTCCTTGCAGAACCGCGCGGTCGTAGCGTCTTTTCCGGTGGTGCCCCGTGGTACCAGAGTTTTGAATGCGCGGACGGAGAGTACATCACTGTCGGGTCACTCGAACCCAAGTTCTATCGGTTGCTGCTGAAAAAATGCAATTTACAGGATGATCCTGACTTCGCTGAGCAGTTTTCGACGAAAGACTGGCCGCGAGCGATCAATACGCTCGGAAAACTCATTCGTCAAAAAACGCGAGCGAAGTGGTGCGACCTGCTTGAAGGTAGCGATGTTTGTTTTGCGCCAGTGCTAAATCTCGACGAAGCCTCAAAGCATCCACACAACCTTGTGCGCGAGACTTTCGTCAATGTAGATGGTAATTTGCAGCCGGCTCCGGCGCCGAAGCTTTCCAGAACCCCGGCTAGAGCGGGTAGCGTCGCTGAGGTGGGGGAGCATACCGACGATATACTCAACGCGCAGCCAAGAAATGAAGTATAAAACACATTAAGAAATAATTATAAATGGATGAAATGAAAGAAAAAATAACTGTATTGTTTGTGTGCATGGGCAATATCTGCAGATCGCCTACGGCTGAAGGTGTGTTCAGGCACTTCGTCACTGGAGCCGGCCTCGAAGACCAAATTGAAGCTGACTCTGCCGGTACCCACGCCTATCACGTTGGCGAACCACCCGATCGTCGGGCAACTGCTGCAGCCGAACGTCGCGGCGTGTCGCTCGCCGGAATTCGTGCGCGACGTGTCAGCGACGATGATTTCGAACGTTTCGACTACATCATCGCGATGGACCATGACAATCAAATGCATTTGCTGGACCAGGCGCCCGAGGAACACCGGTCTAAGGTGCAATTATTCCTGAGTTTTTCCGCCGAAGATGGAACCGAAGTTCCGGACCCGTATTACGGGGGCTCCGCTGGATTCGAGCGGGTTCTGGATCTGGTTGAATCCGCCTCCCGTGGATTGCTCGAAGTGTGCGCGAAGAAGTAACTCTCTAATTTCCATAAATAAATCTAGGTTGAATCGTGCTTACAGATTCAAATACGTCCTTCTGTGATTGACAGAATACATATTTGGGTATAGTTTACCCAACTATGACGAATGGAAATAAATCCGCCGTGTATTACGCCTGCCGCCTGGTACTTCGGCCACTTGCCTCGATTTTTCTGAAGTGTGGGCTGACATGGAAGGAGTTCTCAGATTTGTCGAAATCGGTATTTGTCGAAGCGGCAACTCAGGAATTCGGCATCAAAGGACGTCCGACCAACGTTTCGCGGGTGTCGATCATTACGGGAATTAGCCGTAAGGAAGTCAAACGACAGCGTGATCTGCTGCTGAATAACGAGCCCGTTGTTAAAGGCAAGACAACTGACGCAACGCGTGTCTTGTCGGGTTGGTTTCAGGACGCCGATTTTCTCGATCAAGCGGGCGAACCCATGCTTTTGCAGGAGACTGGGACCAAGCCCAGTTTTGAGGTGCTGTGTGATCGCTACAGCGGTGATATCGCGACGCAGACCATGCTCAAGGAGTTGCTGCAGACTGGAACCATTGAACGCACGAAGGACGGCGAATTGCGGGTCATCCGGCGCTTCTACCAACCTGCAAAGCACGATGACGAGAACCTTACCTGGGGTATCGCGTTGATCACCGATCTCGCAGCGACGATGAATAACAACGTCTTCTTAAGCAATGCTGCGAGGCCGAGGTTTGGTCGTAAGGCCGAAAGCGTGCGGGTGTTACCGAGCAGCGTGAGTGAATTTCACACATTTCTGGACATACGTGGTCAGGCGTTTCTGGAAGAGATCGACGTCTGGCTAACCAATCGCGAAGCAAACGATGATGCTCAAGAGTCTGCATTCGTAAGACTGGGGGTTGGCATGTTTGCGATCGAAGAAAAGTTAAAAGAGGAGAGGGTTCGATGAAAAAGCAAAGACTTATCGCAGCGATTTTCTGCGGGATTATCTTGGCAGGAATTGCCGGTTGTGGTGGTGGAGCTAGCTTCGCCGAACAACCGCCAACGACAGCACCACCGCCACAAATAGGTGGCATCAGTGGCAACGGGGTTGCGATCGGACCTGTAACTACGTTCGGCAGTATTGTCGTTAACGGCGTTCGTTACGAAACTGATGGTACGAGTTTTACGATCAATGACGTTAGAGGTGGGACACAAGCTGACCTGAAAGTTGGTCAAATTGTTACAGTCAGCGGCACCATTAATAGTGACGGCAGCACCGGAACGGCGAATACCGTGGAATTTGACGGCAGTGTCAAAGGTCCGGTTGAGAGCATCGACCTGACCGCAGGACTAATGGTGGTACTTGGGCAGACTGTTCGTGTTGGACCGGACACGTCTTTCGATGACGGTTTTACGCCGGCTTCGCTCGAAGGTGTAAGCAACGGGCAGGTCGTAGAAGTGAGTGGTCAATTTGATGCGAATGGCAATATTGTTGCGACACGAATTGAACCAAAGCCTGCAGGCACGCAGTTCGAAGTACACGGGACGATCAGTGCGCTTGACAGCGCAAACATGATGTTCAATTTGAACAATCTGGTAGTCGACTACAGCACAGCAACGTTGGATAACTTCGCGGGTGGCCAAATCAGTGACGGTGATTTTGTGGAAGCGAAAGGAATGACGCTTGGTGGAAACGGTGAGTTAGTCGCGACGATTGTTGAGCTTGAATCATTGTTGCCAGATACAAATGATGGTGATCGACTCGAAATTGAAGGTTTTATAACGAGGTTTGTTTCAGCACAGGATTTCGATGTTGGAGGAGTTGCCGTTACAACCAATGGCAGCACGGTCTTCGACGGTGGTGCGGCTAGCGATCTGGGTCTGAATATCAAAATTGAGGCAGAAGGGGACGTCGATGCAAACGGAGTTCTTATCGCAGCCCGAATCGACATCCGTCGAGCAAAAGCCGTTCGTGCAACAGCGAATGTTGATTTTGTCGACACAGCGAATAATTCGCTGGTTGTACTCGGAATAACGGTAACGGTTGATGCACTGACTCGCCTTGAAGATAAGAGTAGTGCTGACGTTGATCCATTAACTCTGTCTGATGTAAACGCGGGAGACTATATCGCGGTACGTGGTGACGAGTTTCCTGCTGGCAGCGGGAACATGCAGGCGACGATACTCGAGCGCGACGATGCAGATACCGAGGTAATATTGCAAGGTTTCGTTGAGTCTGTCAGCGATCCATCGTATTCGGTGTTGGGCGTTACGATCGAGACCAATGGTGCTACGGTTTTTCGCGACGAGAATAATGCCATCATTCCGGCGACTGAATTCTTTAACCGTGTTGCGATAAACTCATTGGTGAAAGCGAAAGGCGCAGAGTTGTCTGATACGACGATTACTGCAACCGAAGTGAAGTTCGAACTGGAGTTTTAGACAGTTCACGCCAAAAAAAAGGGCGTCTTGAGGCTTGCTCGAGACGCCCTTTTAGCTTTTGCGCTCACTTAGCTATTATCAGCATCCCAAGGCAACAAACGCGGCGCAGGCTTCACCTCAGCAGGCTTCGCTGGCTTCGACTCAGGCTTTGCCTCTGCAGCCGGTTTTGGCTTTGGCTCAGGTTTGGCTTCAGTGACTGGTTTTGGCGTCGGCGGTGCTTCGGAGACCGGTTTCGGCTCGGGCTTGGATTCAGTAGCTGGTTTCGGCTTTGGCTTCGATTCGGCAGCAGTTTTTGCCTCAGCTTTCGGCTCGACCGGAATCCTGTGAGACGCCGTGTCGTCAACCTTGCCAGCGTCTTTGGCGCGTTCAGCATCGGTGCGCGCCTTTGGCGGACCGCCGGCTCTCGGTTTGCGGCGACGTGGTTTAGGCTTGCTCTCCGACGGTGCCTGGTCCCCCGTGGGAATGTGATCAGCCTTTGGCGATTGCTCTGCGGCTTTCTTGACCGGAGATGTCTTCTCTGCGGGTTTTTTATCCTGAGGTGTTTGGCTTTGAGCTGACTGATCTGTGATTTTCTGCTGTTGTTCATCAGTCGTTTGCTCTGGCTTGTCACCACTACTGCGACGACGCCTGCGGCCACCACGGCTGCGCCGACTACGTGTTCTCTCTTGCGTCTCGTCAACCTGCCCATCTTGAGCTTGCTTCTGTTTCTGCTCAGATCGCTGCTGTGTGCCCTTCGACTTCTGATCAGCATCTTTCGGTTGCTGCTTTCTGCCTTGCTGTTTGGCGGGCGTTTTTTTCGCGGTTTTCTTACGTTGGTTACCACGATTGTCACTACGTGAACGCGAATCACTGCGACGACGCGATTGTTGTTGCGAGCGCTTGCCACGATTGCCTTGCGATTTACTGCCACGACGTTGTTGCGACTGCTTTTTCTTTTTGTCGTCGTCGCCCGTGAACCAGCCGACGATCGTTGCCCAAAATCCTTTACCAGCTGGCTTCTTGCGCTTCGGAGCAGGGGTCGATGGCTTTAACGTACCGACAGCCGCTGTCTCTGCACCTTTACGTTCGAGGATCGCCTGCGGGGACTCGGGTTCTACCGGAGCGTTCACCAGCGCAAAGCTGGCGCCTGTATTTTCCGGTAGCTCCATTTGATCGTCGCGTACACGGCGCACATCGTAATGCGGCGTTTCGAGATGGGAGTTCGCAACCAGTACAACCTGGGTTTCATTGCGATCCTCCAAGTTCTGTACCCAGTCACGCTTTTCGTTCAGCAGATAAGTCGCGACCTCTACTGGCAGTTGAGCGATAACTTTCGACGTGCGCTCCTTGCGCGCTTCTTCGCCGATGATGCGCAAGATAGCGAGTGCCAAAGACTCGGTGCCGCGAATGGTGCCAAAGCCTGTGCAGCGTGGACAGGTTTTGTAAGCCGATTCGCCAATGGATGGACGCAGACGCTGTCGTGACATCTCCAACAATCCAAAGCGGCTGATCTTTCCGATCTGCACGCGTGCCCGATCCTGCCGTACCGCATCGCGCAATCTGTTTTCCACTTCGCGCTGATTCTTCTGTGGACCCATATCGATGAAATCGATAACGATCAATCCACCAAGATCGCGGATTCGCAATTGACGTCCGATTTCGTCGGCGGCTTCGAGGTTGGTGTTAAAAGCTGTCGCCTCAATATCACTGCCCTTGGTCGCTCGAGCTGAGTTGATGTCGATCGAGACCAGCGCTTCGGTGTGATCGATCACGATGCTGCCGCCCGAAGGCAGTGTCACGGTGTGCGCGAAAGCAGACTCAATCTGCGATTCGATTTGGAAGCGCGTAAACAGCGGCACTGGATCTACATAGTGTTTCAGCTTCTTGAGATTGTGCGGCATCGTTTGTTCGACGTGCTCGTAGGCGTCTTTGAAGGTCGCCTCGTCATCAATCAGTATTTCGCCAATATCTGTGGTCAGGTAGTCACGCAAAGCGCGTACCACTGAATCGCTTTCACGGTAGATCAGGAACGGTGACGTGCGTTCCAGCACAACGTTCAGGATCGCGGTCCAGACGGTCAGTAGATTTTGCAGGTCCCACGCAAGCTCTTCTGCACTGCGGTCGATGCCAGCCGTTCTCAGGATGACACTCATATTCTCCGGGATTTCGATCTCGTTGAGAGCTTTGCGAGCCAGGTCCCGATCTTCCCCCGTGATGCGGCGAGATACACCGCCCGATTGGTCTTTGTTCGGTTTCAAGACAATGAAGCGTCCCGCGAGGCTGACAAAGGTCGTTAGTGCTGCGCCCTTGTTGCCACGTTCTTCCTTGTCGACCTGGACAACGATGTCCTGGCCTTCCTTGAGAACGTCTTTGATGTTGGGTTTACCGCCACCTTTGTTTTCCTTAACAAAATACTCGCTGGAAATTTCTTTCAGCGGCAGGAATCCGTGACGTTCTGCACCGTAATCGACAAAAGCGGCCTCGAGACTGGGCTCGACGCGCGTGATTTTTCCTTTGTAGATGTTGGCTTTTTTGCGTTCGCTAGCCGGTGCTTCGATGTTGAGGTCGTACAGGAGTTGGCCGTCGACCATCGCCATGCGCAACTCTTCTTCCTGAGTTGCATTGATTAGCATTCTTTTCATGTTGTCCTACTTGTGTAATGGAGGACAGCAAAACGGGGCGTAGCGCCAGGCAGGCAGAGGGGTGGTCACGCAAAAGAACCTGGCGCCGTATTGCGCCATCGAAAGTCTTCGTTAGTTCAGTTCGGGTCTGACTCAAAGTAGTCAGTACCCACAAAAAAATCAGCATGATTTCCCTGCGGCCTTGCCGCTGCGGCGCGCGCCGGATTCCGGTGTTGCTGCCGTCTGAAATCAGGTCTCGCGGATTGCGGGACCAAAAAAAAAGTCGTCTGATGTGTCTGCTCCAGTATCCCGGAGTTCCACTCGGCGGTAATATAACACACCCCAACCCCACTTCAAGCTATTGATCATGCAAGAAAAGACCTCGAAAGGCCCAAAATCAGCGGCACCTGACGGTACGCAGCAGACGCAAGTCCGTAAAGTCGTGATCGACGGGGAGCGTGCCGGCCAGCGAATCGACAATTTTCTGCGCGGAGAGCTGCCAGGAGTGCCCAAAGGACGTCTGTACCGTCTGCTGCGCCGCGGCGAAGTCCGGGTCAATGGTGGCCGAATTAAGGCTGAATACAAGCTCATGGAGGGCGATGAGGTTCGCATACCACCGGCTCGAATCCGGGCTGAAGGTGCGCCGCCATCGGAGAAGATGGCCACTGACATGCTCGACCGCGTGATCTACGAAGACAAACGACTGCTGGTGCTGAACAAGCCCTCCGGGACTGCAGTCCATGGCGGCAGTGGTATTAGTCACGGTGTGATCGAGTTATTGCGTCATGCTCGGCCGGATCTCAAAGAGCTGGCGTTGGTGCATCGCATCGATCGCGAGACATCCGGCTGCCTGGTCATGGCCAAGCGGAGGAGTGCGCTGCGGCAGTTGCACGAGCGATTTCGCGAAGGGAAGGTTGAGAAAAATTACCTGGCTTTGGTCGTCGGCAACTGGCAGCTGGGCGAACAGCTAATCGACGCACCGCTGTATGTACAAAATCGAAAGAACGGCGAGCGTCACGTTGTAGTGAGTGGCAAGCACGGCAAGCCAGCGCAGACTCGGGTCAGTCTGTCTCGAACCTACGGAAAATACAGCTTGTTGCTCTGCGCACCGCTCACCGGCCGTACGCACCAGATTCGCGTTCATCTCGACCATGCTGAGCACCCGATCCTGGGTGATGAGCGTTACGGTGACGATGACGCTAATCGAAAAGCGAAGAAATTCGGGCTAAAACGGCTGTTTTTGCATGCGCAGTCGATCGCTTTTCCGGATGACAAAGGCAACGACCTGCATTTCACGGCGCCGCTGGCCGAGGATCTCGAGCGCTTCCTGTCAGCAGGAATCATCGAAATGCGCAGGAAATCGTAGGGTCCGCTCCTACGGGAGTAGGTACCCCAGCTGCAGCAGGCGGTCTGCGACCCAGATCATTGGCAGGCCGATCAGTGCGGTCGGGTCGTCGGTTTGCACCGATTCAAATAGCACGAACCCGGCACCTTCCAGCTTGAAACTGCCCGCGCAGTCATAGGGCTCGTCGTGCCGTAAGTAGGCTTCGACCAGGCGCAGGTCAAACTGCCGAAAGCGCACGGTAGTAATGTCGGTGTGCTCATAGCGTGTGCGCCCGACCGGGTCGAGAATGCAGACGGCGGTCAGGAACGTTACCGCTTTGCCTGAGGCGGCGAGCAGTTGTTCGACCGCTTTTTGATGGTCGCCAGGTTTTCCGAGTACATGATCATCACGAATGGCCAGCTGGTCGGCGCCAATAATAAGCGCTTGTCGAGCATTGACGGCAATTGCCTCGGCTTTCTTACGCGCCAGATAGGTCGCCAGCTCCGCCGGTTCCAGTCCCTGATCGTTGGATTCATCGATGTCGGGGGTTATCGCTTCGTAGCTATCGAGGAAACCGTCCAGCAGCCCGCGTCGATAGGATGAGGATGAGGCCAGGATAATCCTGGGTGCGGACGGATTTTGCATAACTAAATCAGACTGTTAAGGCTGGGCCAGGGAAGTTTAACGGGTTTCGACCTCTGCGCGGACGATTTTGTTTATCCTGTCCAAAACAAGGCTTTGACACTGGCGTCCCGGGTCCTTATCATGCGCGCGCTATGGGCAATCCGCTGCGAGACCGTCGTACCGCCGCAGAATTGGCATCGGACGGACAAGTCATTGAAATTGCTGATAAAATCAGCTCCTTCGAAAGTCTTGCGGGCATTGTCGAAGCTGATCTTGCTGCGCTCGACCCTGATAAAAGGCCGTCCGGGTGGCGCGAATGCGCTGTTCTGGGTGAGCTACAATTCGGGTTTGCGGATGCAAAAAGGCGCATTCCGATGGTATCGGGGAGTGCTTCGGCCAATGTTGCCGCGGTTTGCCAGCGATGTTTGGAGCCGTTTCAATTGAAGCTCGAAATTGAGCCGAAGTTGTTATTGCTGGAGCAGGCTGCCGACGGGTACGAAGACTATGAAGTCTGGGAACTCGACGAGCAGACAATGCGGCCGCAGGATATTGTTGAAGAGCTGTTAATCATGGCAATGCCGTTTTCGGCAATGCACGATAATATGGCTGACTGCAAAGCATTTTTGTCAGCTGATCCGTCGGATGATGACGGCACTGAAAAACTGGTTAAACCGTTTGCGGCATTACGCTCGCAAATGAAATAGAACGAAAAGGACCCGGACGAATATTCGGGCTTAATTGGAGAAAATTATGGCAGTTCAAAAAAGCCGCAGAACACCGGCAACACGCGGCGCGCGTCGCTCACACGACAAGCTCAAGAGTGCAGCATTGTCTGTTGATCCGACGTCAGGTGAAACTCACCTGCGCCATCGCATTACGCCCGACGGTTTCTACCGCGGTGTTCAGGTTGTCAAGCAACCTGAGATCGAAGCAGACGACGAGTAGATCTTCCCTGGCCTGGTCGGCGCATGAGGCCGGCCTGACTGTTTGTGGGAACACACGCAACCCTATCCCTTGATGCGATGAGCGGCGACCTCGGTGCCGAGGTTGTCGTGTGCGCTGCTGCAGCGACGCTTGAGAAGTACACCAACATAGAATTGATCGTTGTCGGTGACCAGACTGAACTTCAGGACCTGGTGACGCGTATCGTCGGCGAAAACTCCCGTATAACCATTGCACATGCTTCCGAGATCGTAGAGATGTCGGAACCGCCGGCCGAGGCGTTGCGCAAGAAAAAAGATTCTTCGATGCGAGTCGCGATAGACCTCGTTAAAAACGGCAGCGCGGCTGCCTGCGTCAGCTCCGGTAACACCGGTGCGTTGATGGCAACGGCGAAATTCGTACTCAAGACGTTGCCGGGTATAAACCGGCCGGCTTTTATCAGCGAACTCCCTGCCAAAGGCGGCACTTTGCACATGCTGGATCTGGGTGCGAATACTCATGCGTCCGCCGAACAACTGTTTCAATACGCGATGATGGGTTCCATTGTCTCGTCGGACATCGTTGGTATTGATCAACCACGCATTGCGTTGCTCAATATCGGTGTTGAAGATACCAAGGGCCACGATACTGTTCGCAAAGCGGCAGATCTGCTGAATGCAAGCACCTTGAATTACGTCGGCTTCATTGAGGGCAATGATCTTTTTTCCGGCAAGGCCGATGTTGTTGTGACGGACGGATTTACCGGCAACGTTGCTCTCAAAACCATCGAGGGTGCTGTCGGTCTGGTGCATCATTTTCTGAAACGCGCCTTTACACGCAACTGGTTCTCCAAACTGCAAGCATTGCTTGCAAGCCGTGTACTCAAAAGCCTGGCGGCGGAAATGGACTCGCGTCGTTACAATGGTGCGACTCTCGTAGGCCTAAATGGTATTGTTGTTAAAAGCCACGGCGGCGCCGATTCCGTCGCGTTTCAGCATGCGATAGATACCGCTATTGTTGAGATTCGGAATCAGTTGCCAGAACAAATTGGCACCCTGTTACAAAAGGAAGCTGTATGACCTATTCGCGCATCGTTGGAACGGGACGATATCTCCCCGAACGAATCATGACGAACGCCGATCTTGAAAAGATCATCGACACCACAGACGAATGGATTCGCACGCGAACCGGTGTGGAACGTCGGCATGTGTGCGCCGAAGGCGAGACAACCTCTGATATGTGTATCGAAGCGGCGAAAGTTGCGATCGAAGATGCCGGCATTGATGTAACCGACATCGATATGGTGATTGCCGGCACGACGACACCAGATCTGATCTTTCCCAATATTTCGACCATTATTCAGCACAAGCTGGGCATACCGGCTTGTACGGCGTTCAGTCTTGAGGCTGCGTGCACAGGTTTTATCTATGCGCTGACCACCGCCGATAAATTCATCAAGGCGGGCGAAGCAAAATGTGCTTTGGTCCTGGGTGCAGAATGCATTACCAAACTGGTTGACTGGAACGATCGTAATACCTGTGTGTTATTTGGTGACGGTGCGGGTGCAGTCATTCTCAAGCCATCGGAGGAGCAGGGCATTATTTCCTGCCATCTCGGCGCGGACGGTCAGTACAAGGACCTGCTGTATTATCCGGTAGGTGCATCCAACAATCTCGCAGCTGCTGGTACCGATGCCGCCAGGATCATGATGACCGGCAACGACGTGTTCAAGGTTGCTGTGAAGACACTGGGTAAAATCGCAGCGGAAACGCTTGAAGATGCCGGCGTCATCAAAGAAGACCTCGACTGGCTGGTGCCGCACCAGGCGAATATTCGCATCATTCAGGCGATGGCAAAACGCCTCGACATGCCGATGGAAAAAGTCATCCTGACGGTTCAGGACCACGGCAACACATCAGCAGCCTCGGTGCCGATGGCACTTGATGTCGGAATACGTGATGGCCGGCTTAAACCCGGTCAGCTGATTCTGATGGAAGCGTTCGGTGGCGGATTTACCTGGGGCTCGGTGCTGATGCGCCTCTAAAAGATAAGGTGACAGTGACCCTAACTCCTGCGGAGTTAGGGTCACTGTCACCTTATCTTTTTACCAGAGTTTACTTTTCTGTTGCTGCGCTGAGCGGCGTTGCATGCGTTGATGCAGCTGTTGTCGCTGACGATCAATTCGGTCACGTCGAATAGCCGGATCGATATCCTTTCCCTTGTCATCGTCGTAGTCATCGCGAAACTGACAAAAGTCTTCATAAGCGATGCGAACATGGTGTAATTCGCGCACCACAAGTTCGATGATGATGACGTCATCGAGATAACCAATGACCGGTATATGATCGGGCAGAATGTCCTCGGGATCGGCAAAGTAGATGAACGTTGCGAGCAAGCGTTCACGATCGGCCTCGGGCAAGTGCCATTCGTCATCGGTCAGCATGCTGATCAGAGACTCGAGCTCGGGTATACGCTTGCTGACAAAGTCCGGTAATGGCTCGTTTTGACGAATCTCATCAAGTACGACGTTGACTGCGTCAATGATTTCCGATTCATCGGCATCACGTACGGCACGACGCGATTGTTGCAGCGCCTTACGGAAGAAATTCAGGTCGCTGTCACTTAACTCAAAGGAGATTTCCATCGTCATGCGCGCAGGCTACCGGGAAGTCCCTATATCGGTCAATGCATGATGGTTTACCATGGACGCAGGTAGACAGGCTCCAGATATGAAAACGAAACTGATCATTGGCAACAAAAACTACTCATCGTGGTCGCTACGCGTCTGGTTGTTGCTTAAAGAGGCGGGAATTCCGTTCGAAGAACACCGGATCGCGCTGGATACGCCAACGGCCACGAATGACATCAAATGCTTCTCGGCAGCCGGTTGTGTGCCCGTGCTGCAGCTTGACGACCTGACCGTTTGGGACACGCTCGCCATTGCTGAAACGGTGGCAGAGCGCTGGCCGGAGAAAAACCTCTGGCCGACCGATCCGGCGATGCGTGCACACGCCCGCTCAATTTGCGCGGAAATGCACTCCAGCTTTCCACATCTGCGCGCCTGTATGCCGATGAATTGTCGCGCGATGGGTCGCAAAGTCCCATTGCCGGACGAACTCGGAGATGATATCGATCGCATCATCGCAATATGGGCCGAGTGTCATCGTAAATACGGCGATTTGGGCGGCTGGCTCTTCGGTGATTTCTCTATAGCTGATGCGATGTTCGCACCTGTGGTGTTGCGTTTCAGAACCTACGGCATCAATCTTCCGGAGTCCGCTGGATTTTATCCGCACCGCTTGCTGGAGAGCGAAGCAATGCAGGAGTGGCTGTTGTCGGCGGAATCAGAAACCGAAGTTATCGACAGAGAAGAAACAGGTCAGTGACACAACGCCTACTTATCATTGCCGCGGCAGTCGCGGCAACCAGTTCTGCCTATGCGGCAATTTATGAATTGCCACCAGAAGGTCAGGATGTTGTGGGCGCACTATCGACGATCGTCGCAACCTATGACGATACGCTGGTCGACATCGCACGACGTCACGGTCTGGGTTATCAGGATATTGTGCGTGCCAATCCGGATGTAAATGTCTGGGTGCCCGGTGAGGGTACGGAAGTTGTATTACCCAATCGATTCGTATTGCCGCCCGGACCGCGGACCGGCCTCGTTCTGAATCTCGCTGAATACCGTATGTACTACTACCCGGAAGCAAAAGCCGGGGAGCCTGCAAGAGTCCATACCTATCCCATGAGTATTGGTCGCATGGACTGGGAAACCCCGCTGGGTCTGACACAAATTACGGCTATGGCGAAGCATCCAGCCTGGTATCCGCCACAGTCAGTTCGGGATGAACACGCCGCAGACGGAGACCCGTTACCACGCATAGTGCCGGCCGGACCAAAGAATCCGTTGGGTACGCGCGCGTTGCGCCTGGGGATTCCGGGCTATCTGATACATGGTACCAACCGTCCGGCTGGTGTTGGTATGCGCGTCTCGCACGGCTGTATTCGCATGTTCCCTGAGGACGTCGAATTTCTGTTCGAGAGGATTAGCGTCAAGACGGCAGTGCGCATCATTGATGTGCCGGTAAAGATGGGCTGGGATGGTGAGGCGCTGGTGGCCGAAGTACATCCGTTGCTGGAAGTTCCGCAGCCACTTGTGGAAGAGTCTCTTGAGAAAATTGAACAACTGGATGCCGACGTCGAGCTTCCGGAGGTGGAATTTGTCAGCAAGGATCCACTGACACACGTCACCGAACAGTTCATTACGGCAACGGCCGAGAGGCCGGGTCAGCTTGACTGGGATCTTATCGAGGCCCTGGTCGAACGTTCAGACGGTATTCCAAACGCTGTTGGGACAGGCATAAAAAACGCCGCGACAAGCGCGGCGTCCGAATAGATGTTGTTAAGTAGTTAGACTACTTGGACATCGATTTCTTGAACATACGTTCCATGCTCTCGCGGTTTGCTTCGCAGCAAGCCTGAGCTTCTGTAGCAGCAGACAATGCCTGGTCAGCAGTGCTTTGAGCAGCAGCTGCAGCCTGTCCAGCGCGATCAGCAGAAGCACGTGCAGCTTCCGCAGCAGAAGCTGCAGCAGCGGCATCAGCAGCAGCACGATCAGCTGTAGCTTTAACATCATCTAAACCGGTTGTTGCGCAGCCTGCGGCCATTGCGAGAAGTACAACGAGTCCGCTTGCTCTGAGTGCGGTCTTTTTCATTTGGATGGTCCCTTAATAGTTGGATAAATCAGCAGGCGCATTATTTCCCAAACTGCACGCCGCTGCAATGAAAATGCCTGTTTTTATTATCATTTGTCGCCCAGGAGCGACATTCATCGTGAATGATTATCAGTCATGAGTAGTGGCACGAGGGAGCAGTGGCTGGGCAACCCGAACCTTTCCGCCTGTGAGTGAAGGAAATGTTCGGGTTGCCCACCCGCTGCGGCGGACGAATACTTTCTCAAGAATGCTTGCACTGCTTGAAGTACTGTATATAATCCCAGCATACTGTGAATACATACAGGAACTGTTTAAATGCGCGAACTGACCCCCAGACAAAAACAAATTCTCGAATTAATTCAAGATGTTATCTATGAAACTGGTATGCCGCCGACGCGTGCCGAGATCGCTGCCGAGCTTGGTTTTAAATCGGCCAATGCTGCTGAGGAGCACCTCAGGGCTTTGCAGCGTAAGGGTGTGCTGGATCTAATCCCTGGCGCATCGCGTGGTATTCAGCTGAAAGATTCTCTGCGTGATCAGATGGGCTTGCCGCTGGTGGGCCGGGTTGCCGCCGGTAGCCCCATCCTCGCAGAGGAGCATATTGAGACGCATTACAGAATCGATCCGCAGCTGTTTAACCCCAAACCGCATTACCTGTTGCGCGTACAAGGCATGAGTATGAAGAACGCCGGCATACTCGATGGTGACTTGGTTGCCGTGCATCGTACGCCCGAGGTTCGCAGTCGACAGATCATTGTTGCGCGTCTTGATGATGAAGTAACCGTTAAGCGCTACCGGCAAAACGGTTCGATCGTGTCGCTACTACCCGAGAATGAAGACTTTGAACCCATCATCGTTGACCTGCAGGAACAGGAACTCGTCATTGAAGGTGTGGTCGTTGGCATTATTCGTGATGGCTTGTCGCTGCATTGATGAGTTCGCAGAGTGAGTCTGGAAAAAGTCCTCGAGAACCCGCGAGTCTGGCGGGGCAGCAGTCAGGTCGGCACCCGATCAGGACTGGCCAGTGGTTATCCAGAACTCGATCGTTGCCTGCCCGGGGGTGGTTGGCCACCTGAGGCGTTAACGGAGATCCTGATCGGGCAATACGGCATCGGTGAACTGCGTTTATTAATGCCGGCGCTGGCACGACTTAGTGCTGAAGAAGCGCAAACCTATTGCGGTGAACACACCGAACCTCGCTGGATAGCCTGGGTAGACCCTCCGTTTCAACCTTATGCACCCGCATTGCAGCAATGTGGTATCGATCTGTCACGCGTGCTTATTGTACGACCAAAAGATGACAGCGAATTGTTGTGGTCTGCCGAGCAGGCACTGTCGTCTGGTACGTGTGCAGCCGTATTGTTGTGGCCCGTTAGTCTCGATGATCAGGCCAGCCGACGTTTGCAACTGGCAGCAGAAAAAGGTCACAGCTGGGCGATTGCATTTCGTCCCTTGAGTGCGCGTCAGCAATCTTCTGCGGCGGCATTACGTCTGGAGCTGCAATCCACGGAGCAGGGTACTCGTGTTCATATCTTAAAGAATCGTGGTGGACGCCCGGCAGTTTTAGACAGTCTTCTGTAACCATGCCACGAGCATGGAAATCGCCCGTCACGTTACGGGACACCGCCCCTACCTCCTCTGCACAACAGCAGGTGCTGCCATTCGCGGAGCCTGCACTGCTGGCGAAACCATTATCCGTTACGCCTACGCAGGTACGGCGCCTGTGGTTTTGTATCTGGTTATCCAATCTGCCGCTGGAGGCCTGCCAGGCATCTGATGAAGCGCTGGCAATTGTTGAAGATCAGCACGGTATCCACCGGGTATTGCAGGCAGATTCTGTAGCTGCAGCGGCAGGGATCATGCCGGGACAGTCGGCGAATGCTGCGCTCGCATTGTTGCCCGCTTTGCGGCTTGAAGAACGCAGCCTGGTACGTGAGCAGCAAGTGCTTGAAGCGCTGGCAACCTGGCTGGAGCAGTTTTCCTCGTTTGTAAGCATTGCTGGAAAAGATGTTTTGCTGCTGGAAATTGCAGGCAGCCTGCGATTGTTTGGCGGGCTTTCCAACCTGCGACGACAAGTGTCGCAAGGACTTGGCGCACAGGGTTTTTCTGCTGCTATGGCAATAGCGCCCACACCACTGGCTGCAACCTGGCTGGCAAGGGCTGGTCGGCGTGTCTGTATCCGCGCGGAAGAAAATCTCGGGCCTGCACTACGCAAGTTGCCACTGGATTGTCTGGACTGGCCGGCAGGGCAACGCGAATCTCTGGCGGGCATGGGCATTGCCAGTATTGGCGATTGTTTACGTCTGCCACGCGGTGGTTTTGCACGGCGTTTTGGTGCGGAGCGGTTGCTCGAGCTCGATCGCGCACTCGGACATTTACCGGATCCGCGTGATTCATGGCGTGCCCCCGAACGTTTCTGTGCCGATTACGAGATGACCGAAGAGCAATCAGACAGTGAGCTACTACTCCATATCTGTCGTGAATTATTGCTTTCCCACGAACAGTTTTTGTTGCTACGCCAGCTCGGCACACAGCGTTTGTGTTTCAGTTTTTTTCACCTCAAAAGTACAGCGACAGAATTACGACTGGGTTCTGCATTTGCCGACCGTTCTCAGGAGCGTTGGTTTGATCTTCTCAAGATTCGTTTCGAGACCTTACGCCTTCCCGAGCCCGTTATTGCCGTGCGTTTACGCAGTGGCCTGTCACAGCCACTGCAGGCTGAGACGGCCCGACTTTGCTTTGATAACAAAGCGGGAAATGAGAGACGCCGGTATTCCATAGCGCAGCTGGCAGAGCGTCTTGTTGCCCGCATCGGGGAGCAGTCAGTGAATGCGCTAACAATGGTCGCCGAGCATCGTCCCGAATACGCGTGGAAAGTACAAAACCCCTTGTCGGACTGGTCGGCCAGTACTTTGACAACAAGGGACAGCATCAAGCGCCCGTTATGGATGTTGCCGGAGCCAGCCTTGTTACCGGCCGACAGTGGTTACCCGTTACACAAAGGGTGCCGGCTAACACTGCTGGAGGGTCCCGAACGACTCGAGACGGGTTGGTGGGATGAACAAAGTATCTCCCGTGACTACTACACGGCAGTTAACGATGCGGGCATACGCTTATGGATATTTCGTAATCGGCAGCGAACACCGAACTGGTATCTGCATGGCATCTTCGGGTGACCGTTCGATATGCTGAACTGCACGCGCTGAGTAACTTTACGTTCCTGCGCGGCGCCTCCCATCCTGAAGAGCTCGTAGAGACGGCCGCAACGCTTGGCTACGAAGCACTCGCTATCACCGACGAGTGTTCGATGTCCGGCATTGTGCGAGCACACGCAGCGGCGAAGGAGGCCGGGCTTAAAAAGCTGATTATCGGTTCCGAGTTACGTTTGCGCAGTGGTCGAAAATTAGTGGTGCTCGCGCAAAATATCAGTGGTTACGCAGCACTTTGCCAGCTCATCTCCAACGCACGGCGCGCGGCGGAGAAAGGGCATTATGAACTGACACGACTCGACTTCGAAGGCGGCCTGCCTGGCTGCCTGGTGTTATGGGTTCCGGACAATGACCTGACACTTGATGTAGAGGATCACTGGATACGAGAAACCTTTCGCGACCGTCTCTGGATAGCCGTTGAATTGCTGGCCGACGGCCGGCAACGAGAGCAACTTGAGAGATTGCGCGAAGAGGGTCGACGCTTGAAGTTGCCGTTGGTGGCAAGCGGTGATGTCCATATGCATGTTCGCGCACGCCGCATACTGCAGGATGCGGTGACGGCGATTCGCAGAGGTATGACGGTTGATACTGCTGGCTTCGCCCTGTATTCCAACGGAGAGCGGCATTTACGTTCGCTCGCCGTGCTTAAGCATACATACCCTGCGGATCTACTCGCGGAATCGGTGCGCATTGCCGACAGCATCCATTTTTCTCTTGATGAACTCTGTTATGAATATCCTGATGAACTGGTGCCGAGCGGAGCAACAGCGGGTACTTACTTACGCAAGCTCACCGAGGAGGGTATGCAGCGTCGCTGGCCAGATGGCACTCCGGCCAAGGTTGTCGCACTCGTAGAGTACGAATTAAAACTGATCGCAGAGCTTGAATACGAGTCGTATTTTCTAACGGTGCAGGACATCGTTGCTTTTGCCCGTTCAAAAAATATTCTCTGCCAGGGACGAGGTTCAGCCGCAAATTCGGCCGTGTGTTTTTGTTTGGGGATTACAGAGGTTGATCCCGGACGCATGGCAGTACTGGTGGAACGCTTTATCTCGAAAGAGCGTAACGAACCACCTGATATCGATGTGGATTTCGAGCACGAACGTCGCGAAGAGGTCATCCAGTACATCTATAACAAGTACGGCCGGGAGCGGGCCGCATTGGCGGCTACAGTCATTACTTATCGCCCACGCAGTGCGTTGCGTGATATTGGCAAAGTGCTTGGGCTGAGCGACCTGCAGATCAGTCGTCTTTCCCGTTCTATGCAGTGGTGGGACGGCAGCAAGGTTGATGACAGCCGTGTCCTCGAAGCCGGGCTCGATCCGGATAGCCCGATTATCCGGCGCCTCATGTACCTGGTTCGCGAAATTATGGGGTTTCCGCGACATCTTTCGCAGCATGTTGGCGGTTTTGTTATTTCCGACGCACCGCTGTATGAGCTCGTGCCGATCGAAAATGCGACGATGCCGGATCGTACGGTCATTCAATGGGAGAAGAATGATCTGGAAGATCTCGGGCTCCTGAAAGTCGATGTCCTGGGCCTGGGAATGCTGACAGCCATTCGGCGTAGTTTTGATTTGATTCGTAATTTCGATGGTCGGGATTACACCCTGGCGACAATCCCGGCAGAAGATTCGCTGGTGTACGACATGATCTGCGATGGCGATACGATGGGTGTATTTCAAATCGAGTCACGTGCCCAGATGGCGATGTTGCCCAGACTTAAACCGCGTTGCTACTACGATCTTGTTATTGAGGTAGCGATCATCCGACCCGGCCCGATTCAGGGCGACATGGTGCATCCTTATTTGCGTCGCAGGAATGGCGAGGAGGCGGTCGACTATCCCAGTGATGAAGTGAAGGGTGTGTTGCAACGGACATTGGGCGTACCGATTTTCCAGGAGCAGGTCATGCAACTTGCAGTCGTTGCCGCCGGCTTTACGCCGGGTGAGGCCGATCGATTGCGACGCGCGATGGCGGCCTGGAAGCGACGAGGTGGATTGGGTCCGTTTGAAGACAAGTTGATAAACGGCATGCGCGAGCGCGGTTACGACGAGAACTTCGCGCGTCAGATATTTCGGCAGATTGAAGGCTTTGGTGAGTACGGTTTTCCTGAATCACACTCCGCGAGTTTTGCATTACTCGTTTACGTATCGTGCTGGTTGAAGTGTCATACACCGGCGGCATTCACGTGTGCCCTGTTGAACAGTCAGCCGATGGGTTTTTATTCGGCCTCGCAGCTTGTGCAGGACGTCCGGCGGCACGGTGTAGAGGTACGCGCTGTTGGTATAAACGATAGCGATTGGGACTGTACTTTGGAGACCGACGTGGACAATACAGCGGTGCTGAGACTGGGTCTTCGCATGGTTAAGGGATTGTCTGAAAATGCGGGGCGAAGAATCGTCGCCGAGCGCAAAAATGGTGCATACCTGCAGGTTCAGCAGTTGCTGGAAAGAGCGCACCTCGATCAGCGTGAGTTGGGTGTGCTCGCAACTTCGGGTGCTTTGCGTGCGCTGTCTGGTGACCGGCACAAGGCACGCTGGGCCGTCGCGGGAGCCGAGAAACCGATGCCGTTATTCCAGTCGATGGACCGTTATGAAGCAGCGCCGCTCTTAAAAAGGCCAACCGAAGGCCAGAATATCGTTGCCGACTATCAAAGTACCGGCTTGACGCTCGAACGGCATCCGATGTGTTTGTTACGTCGCAATCTGGATCGCTATGACTACGCTACGGCCGAGCGACTGCCCGGCATGAATAATGGTCAGCGTATCAATGTCGCAGGGCTTGTTATTACCAAGCAGCGTCCTGGAACGGCGAGCGGTGTCACGTTTGTAACGCTGGAAGATGAAACCGGCCAGATCAACCTGATTGTCTGGAAGAAAGTCGCAGAGGAATTTCGCTCGGCATTGTTAAATGCCCGCTTGCTCGGCATAGCGGGAGAGCTGCAGATCGAGGGAAAGGTTATTCATGTCATTGCGCAGCAGCTATTTGACCACACCGAAATGCTCGGTGGGCTCAGCGTGCGATCCCGGGACTTCCGTTAACGCGACTTATAAATCGTCGTCGAGGTTGAAGTTGTATGTACTACCAAACTCATCATCACGTTGTTCGGCAAGAGCCTCAAGCTTCTCGCGAACTTCGCGGTGGTGAGCGGCTTCATCCGGATTTTCAGAGTCGATCTTCGCGACAAGTGCATCGACATTAACCTCTGTCGTCGAATCTTCAATGATGTCGTCGTCACCAGTAAGATCAATTTCATCATCAGAGATATCTTCGGAGGTCTCGTCGTCCGAAAGGCCGTCTTCTACCTGGTCCTCGTCGCCAGTTGCATCAATATCGCCGTTCATTGCGTACCTCGTAAGGCTGATAATGCTAACGAATCAAGTTGTTGATCTCAAAAATGGGCAACAATATGGCGAGAACAATTATCAGTACGACGCCACCCATAAGTACGATCACCAACGGCTGCAATATACCAAGTAATGTAGCGATAAGGCCATTGACTTCGCGTTCTTGTCCGGACGCTGCACGATCCAACATTTCTTCCAGTTTGCCACCTGCTTCGCCACTCGATATGAGGTGGATCATCATGGGCGGGAATAGCTTGCTGACGGCCAGCGATTTACTGATCGATTCACCCTCGCGAACACGAATAGTTGCCTCAACAACAGCGTCCCGCATAGGCAAATTCTCGATAACTTCAGCCGAGATCTTGAGCGCCTCGAGTATTGGTACTCCGCTACCTGCAAGAATGCTCAGCGTACGCGTGAAGCGCGCGGTGTTAATTCCGCGAGCCAGCCGGCCAGTGATTGGCATCCGTATCAGGAAGCGATGGTAACTACGGCGCGGTCCTTCCTGTTGCAGGATTCGCCACAGCCCGTATCCTGCGGCCGCGACACCGACAATCAATGCCAGCCAGTGAGCGACCAGAAAGTCGCTGGTTGCGATCAGGCCGCGTGTCAGGCCCGGTAATTCCGCCTGAGTGCTTTGGAATACGCCGACGATTTTCGGCACAACGGTTGCCAGCATGAAGCTGATGATACCGATCGCCATGACGATTAATGCGGCGGGATACACCATCGCGTTGGTAATGTTCTGACGCAATTCCTGGCGGGACTCGGTGTAGTCGGCAAGGCGGTCAAGTACGATATCGAGATGTCCGGACTGTTCGCCTGCAGCGACCGTTGCCCGGTAGAGCTCCGGAAAGGCCTGTGGAAAGTCGGCAAGCCCATCTGCCAGCGTATAGCCCTCCATGACCTTCGCGCGGACACCCAGCAAAATGCTCTTGGTGCGCGGGCTGTCATTTTGCTGCGATACCGCGAGTAATGTTTCCTCGAGTGGCATTCCCGACTGGGTTAACGAAGCCAGCTGTCTCGTCACCAGTGCGAGTTCTGCTGAAGAAATTCCCTTACGAAATGAAAAGCTGCTTTGCCGGCGAGCCTCTTTTTGCGCGACTTCAGTGACACTGACGGGTAACAGGTTTCGGTCACGCAGTAATTGCCTGACATGTTTTGGTGTATCACCTTCAAGCAGTCCCTTGGCCTGCTTGCCGGCCTGGTCCATTGCCACATATTCGAACGCGCCCATTTAGT
>JAJFKQ010000238.1 GCA_021773155.1 Woeseiaceae bacterium
ACGTTTGTGCTGCCATGGTATTTCGCAGAACCTGTAGCCGTCGTTGGTGAACCACTAAAACTGATACATGCCAACGTCTACTCGAGCAATGCTGAATACGAGCGTTTGATTGATCTCGTCGCTGCAGAAAGCCCGGATATGCTTTTCCTCCAGGAAGTGACCCCGGAGTGGATCGCAGGCACAACGAGTTTGCTGCAGGACTATTCCTATGCATACGCCGAGCCGCGGTTCGACAACTTCGGGATCGCGGCGTTTTCCAAAATTCCATTCGATTCGATACAGCACATCGACAGTCCACCGCTCGGCTACCCGACTATTCTCGCAACGATCACGATCAACCGTGAACAACTAACGATTATCAGTTCGCATCCGACCATTCCTCTCGGACAAGACCTGCACGACGCGAGGAATGAACAACTGCAAAGCATCGCTGATCTGCTCAAGCAAGTTAACGGTGAGACCGTTTTACTGGGCGATTTTAATTTAAGCGTCTGGGATGCCCACTTGCGGCAGCTCGAAGCGTCAACCGGATTGAGGAATGTCCGGGAAGGGTTCGGCATACTGCCGTCGTGGCCGACGTTCTTGCCATTCGCGATGATCCCGATCGATCACGCCCTGGTGTCACAGGGTATTTCTGTAACAGATGTAAGAACCGGCCCGACAATTGGCTCTGACCACTTGCCGCTGATTGTCACACTTGTGCCGTAATCTGGTCTTATGCCGCATTCGCTTCGTCAGGGTCATATCCCAGATTCGGTGCCAGCCACTTCTCCGCTTCAACAATACTAATGCCCTTTCGTTCGGCATAGGATTCAACCTGGTCGCGATCTACTTTGCCGACTGCGAAGTATTTGGCATCCGGGTGTGCAAAATAGAAGCCGCTGACCGCGGCCGTTGGGTACATGGCGTACGACTCCGTCAACTGCAAACCGATGCTGGCCTCAACATCCAGTAACTCCCACAACGTGCCCTTCTCAGTGTGGTCCGGACATGCGGGATAACCGGGAGCCGGACGAATGCCGCGATATCTTTCGGCAATCAATTCGGTGTTGCTTAGAGCTTCGCCTGGCTCGTAAGCCCAAAACTCTTTCCGTACTCTCGCGTGCATGAATTCTGCCAGTGCTTCAGCAAGACGATCCGCCAGTGCCTTGAGAACGATCGCGCTGTAGTCATCGTGGTCTTTCTCGAATCGCTCAACGTGCTCATCAATACCGATTCCGGCCGTTACAGCAAAGCCGCCGATGTGGTCGGACAAACCGGTTTCTGTCGGTGCCACAAAATCACCAAGACATCCCTGCGACTGCCCTTCCGCCTTGGAACGCTGTTGACGCAAATGGCAAAGACGATGAGCAACATCGATACGTTCAACGTCTGCGTACACCAGTATGTCGTCATGGTCTTCAGAGTTTGCCGGATAGAATCCGATGACGGCGCGTGCGCTTAGCCACTTTTCGCTAATGATCTGTTCGAGCATCGCTGTCGCATCGTTGAATAAAGACGTTGCAGCTTCACCCACGGTCGCATCATCCAGAATCTGCGGGAACTTGCCATGGAATTCCCAGGCGTTGAAGAAAGGCATCCAGTCGATGTAATCGCGAAGATCATTGAGATCAATGTCGTCGAACACACGAGTGCCGGTAAACTCAGGTTTTGGTGCGTCGTAATTATTCCAGTCGCATTGATGCTTGCGTGCCCGCGCTTCATTCAACGAGAGCTGAGGTGACAAACGCTTTTTGTTCGCGTGTTGGTCGCGACGACGAGCATTGTCTTTTCGCGTCTTGTCGACTATCGCATCTCGCGTACTGGGCTCGATTAGCGCCTGCGCTACACCGACTGACCGCGATGCATCCTTAACGTAAATAACCGGGCCTTCGTACTTCGGCTCGATCTTTACAGCAGTATGCGCCGGTGATGTTGTTGCGCCACCAATCAGTAATGGCAGCTCGTAGTTGAGTCGTTGCATTTCACTGGCGACATGCACCATTTCATCCAGTGACGGTGTTATCAGTCCGGACAGGCCAATGATATTCGCGTTCTCGCGTTTTGCTGCCTCGAGAATCTTGTCGCACGACACCATGACGCCGAGATCGATAACCTCAAAGTTGTTGCACTGCAGAACGACGCCGACGATGTTCTTGCCAATGTCATGCACATCGCCCTTTACTGTGGCCATGACGATTTTGCCGTTCGAGCTTATCTCGCCGCCTTTCTCTTCTTCGATAAATGGCACGAGATGACTGACCGCTTTTTTCATCACACGCGCGGACTTCACAACCTGTGGCAAGAACATTTTGCCGTCGCCGAACAAATCACCGACGACGTTCATACCGGACATCAGCGGTCCTTCGATTACATCAAGTGGTCTGTTGGTCGCCTGGCGTGCTTCTTCCGTGTCGTCAATAACGTATTCATCGATACCGTTGACCAGTGCATGCTCAAGTCTCTTGTTAACCGCCAGTTCGCGCCACGACAAATCCTTGACCATCGCAGCGGCGCTGCTCTTCTGACCTTTGTAGTTCTCAGCAACCGCCAGCAGCTTCTCTGTACCGTCCGTATCTCGATTCAGGACAACATCTTCAACAGCATTTCTGAGGTCATCCGGCAGATCGGCATAGATGGCAAGCTGGCCCGCATTGACGATACCCATGTCCATGCCCGCGCGAATCACGTGGTAAAGAAATACGGAGTGAATCGCTTCACGTACGACATTGTTACCACGGAATGAGAACGACACATTACTAACGCCGCCGCTAACAAGCGCATGCGGTAGTGCCTTCTTGATCTCGCGAGTCGCCTCTATGAAGTCCAGTCCGTAGCTGGCGTGTTCTTCGATGCCGGTGGCAATCGCGAAGATATTTGGATCGAAAATGATATCAGCCGGATCAACCCCGACCTGCTCCGTCAGGATCGTGTACGAGCGTTTGCAGATATCGATCTTGCGATCCACTGTGTCCGCCTGGCCAGACTCATCGAACGCCATGACAATAACGGCCGCACCGTAATCACGCACCAGTTGCGCCTGTTCGATAAAAGACTCTTCGCCTTCCTTCAGGCTGATCGAATTAACGACCGCCTTGCCTTGCACACATTTGAGGCCGGCTTCGACGACCGACCACTTTGATGAATCAATCATGATAGGAAGGCGTGCGATATCCGGCTCTGAAGCGATCAGGTTCAGGAACCTGACCATCGCCTTCTCGGAGTCGAGCATGCCCTCATCCATGTTGACATCGATAATCTGCGCGCCGTTTTCAACCTGCTGGCGCGCAACAGCCACCGTGGCCGTGTAATCGTCTGCTTCAATCAGGCGGCGAAAAACCGCTGAGCCAGTGACATTGCACCGTTCGCCGACGTTGGCGAACAAGTCATCCGGACCTATATTGAAGGGTTCGAGCCCAGACAGGCGACAGCGAACAGGCAATTCCGGGATCACTCGTGGCGCTACGCCCTTGATGGCGTCCTTGAGTGCATGAATGTGATCAGGACGAGTACCACAACAACCACCAACCAGGTTAACGAGTCCACTTGTTGCAAATTCGCCAACAACCCCCGCCATTTCTGCCGGCGTCTCATCGTACTCACCAAATTCGTTCGGCAAGCCTGCGTTCGGATGCGCGCTAACTCTCGTGTCCGCAATCCTGGACAGCTCAGCGACATACTGGCGCAGTTCCTTCGCGCCCAGCGCGCAGTTCAGACCGATCATGAACGGATTGATGTGGCGCACTGAATTCCAGAACGCCTCAGTGGTTTGTCCCGACAAGGTACGCCCGGACGCATCAGTGATCGTGCCGGAAATCATGACCGGCAGTTCGACACCCGTTGTACGGAAGCTGCGCTTCAAACCGACGATCGCGGCTTTGGCATTCAGCGTGTCGAAAATTGTTTCGATCATCAGGAAATCGACACCACCTTCGATCAAAGCGACAGCCGCAACTTCGTAAGTATCTGCCAACTCGTCGAACTTGATATTGCGAAAGCCCGGATCGTTAACGTCGGGCGAGATAGACGCGGTGCGATTAGTCGGGCCCAGGATGCCCGCCACGTAACGCGGACTACCTGACTTGGCCGCATAAGTATCAGCGCATTCTCGTGCGAGCCTTGCGGCCGCCGTATTCAGTTCCGCAACCAGTTCTTCCATACCGTAGTCAGCCATCGACGGTGCGTTCGAGTTGAATGTATTGGTCTCGATGATGTCCGCGCCGGCATCCAGAAAATGATTGTGGATGTCCCGAATGACACCGGGCCGCGTGATCGACAGGAGATCGTTATTGCCTTTGAGGTCGCGCTTCGAGTCAGCGAATCGTTCACCGCGATAATCGTCTTCGGTCAAACCGAAACCCTGAATCATCGTTCCCATCGCGCCATCGAGCAACAGGATACGTTCGTCCAGCGCGCGCATCATGGATTCAATTCTTTCGTTACGTTCCATCTCTACAACCTCACGCTGCCGCCTGCCCGGAACGCACACCCATCGCGTGGCAAATCGCGTAGGTGAGTTCGGAACGGTTCAGCGTGTAAAAGTGAAAATCTTCAATGCCTTCAGATTCGAGGCGACGAACCTGTTCGATCGCGACACTCGCGGCGATCATCTGCCGGGTTTCTGCATCGTCGTCCAGTCCATCGAAACGATGCCGCAAAGCATCGGGGATGGCCGCGCCGCACATTTTCGCGAAACGCTCCATCTGCGGAAACCGGGTGATCGGCAGAATACCGGGAATGAGAGCGGACTCGATTCCCGCCTGGCCGCAACGATCGCGAAAGCGAAGAAACACATCGGTATCAAAAAAGAACTGCGTGATCGCGTGCGTCGCACCGGCGTCGAGCTTGCGTTTGAGGTTATCGAGATCGAAATCAGCATCCGGCGCCTCCGGGTGCACTTCAGGATATGCGGCAACTGAAATATCGAAGTCGGCAACCTTCTTTAGTCCTTCAACGAGGTCCGAGGCATACGCGTATCCATCGGGATGTGGTACGTAGCACTCCGCATCTTTGGGTGCATCACCTCGTAATGCGACCAAGTGGCGCACGCCCATGTCCCAGTAGTCACCCGCGATGTCGTCGATCTCGCCGCGGGTTGCGTCGATACACGTCAGGTGCGGCGCAGGCGTCAGTTGCGTCTCTTTGATAATGCGCTCGACAGCAGCGTGTGTGCGCTCTCGAGTCGAACCATCCGCACCGTAAGTTACCGACACAAAGCTCGGAGCGAGTTCTGCAAGTCTCTCAATGGATTGCCACAAAGTGGCCTCCATCGCTTCAGTGTTCGGTGGGAAAAATTCGAACGAAACCGAGGGTGATTTTTTCGTATTCATAAGTGACTTCTACTCAAGCCGCAACGGGTGCGCGCTCTGTTCGATCGGCGATCGTCGCTACTGCGAGTAGCCAATCAGGATTGTTAGCAGGAATGGATCGTGGTGCTGACAGACGGAGACTCGCGGCCGCTGCCCATTCGGCGAACTGCGACCGCAATGCGGTGATGTCGGAATTACCGGCAGATGCCAGCAAGAGCACGCGACCACCATCACTTAACAAGCGCTTCGCTTCCAGGAGTGCAGCGGCGGGATCATTCGCGTCGCCAAACACATCATCAAGAATGATGGTGTCGAATTCCTTGTTGTCGAACGGCAGCGAAACCATGTCGCCCTGCCGGAGCGATGTATTCGGTGTTCCTGCCAGCAACAACTCGGCACGTGCCAGGCGGCGGGCATCGGAGTCGATATCAACACCAACGGCTCGGTGAGCGCGCGATGCCAGAAGTTTCAAAATGCGTCCCTGGCCGCAGCCTATGTCGAGCAGATCACCCAAGGGTCGAGCGACGGTTAGTTCCACCAACGCCCGGTGCAATAACCTGTCTCCCTCAGAGACCGGAGCCGCGACAACGTCGCTGTCGGCACGAATCTCGCGCAGTTTGTCGATATCTTTTCGGAACTGTGGCTCTTCATCGGGCAGTAGCGCAAGCAGACGGCGACGTGTTGCCGATTCTTCGCCCGTATTCGGCACACGGTAGTAGACGAAATGGCCGTCCTTGAAACGTTCAAGCAGGTTCACCGCGCACAACTGCTTAACGTGCTGGGAGATACGCGGTTGACTTTGGCCGGTCACTTTGGTCAGCTCAGACACACTGCATTCGGCCACGCCGCACAACGCGACCAGCCTTGTTCGGACCGGGTCGGCGAGTGCCTTGAATTGTAGCAGCAGGCTGTCTGTTGATGACTTCATATAAGAATATAAGGATTCTTTTATATTAATCGGGGGACAGTATACAGAGGTGGGTGTGATAACCCAACGACTTCGTCACAGAGGCCTATGCAAACGACCAATCAGCCGAATAGACCTACAATAGCTATGATCGATCATCTGAGCACTTACGCAACCGACTTTGTTTCGACAAAGAACTTCTACTCAGCGACTCTGGGCGAACTGGGGTACTCGGTGCAGGCGGAAATGATTCTGGACCATGACCCCGACCTGCCTGGACGCAGAGCTTGTGCCTTTGGGCCAGAGGGCCGACCCGTATTTTGGATCGTGGAAGTCCTCGAGGCACGCGGTCCCCGGCACGTAGCCTTCGCGGCCGAAGACCGAGATCGTGTCGCCGCATTCCACGCCGCAGGCCTGTCGGCTGGCGGCGAGGATCTCGGTGCACCCGGACTACGACCGATCTACCACAAGCATTACTTCGGAGCGTTCCTCACAGACCCGGACGGCAATAACGTGGAAGCGGTATGCCACACACCAATGTAAGCGGTCGAACTACTGGACAGACTCAGGCCCAGTAACAACATTATCAGCAAACAACCGACCGACATCCACCGAATCAAACAACCGCCTCTCACCACAATACTCACAGACGACTTCAATCGAATCCCGCTCCTCCAACGCCGCACGAGACTCCTTCTCGCCAAGCATTTTCAACACGTCTTCAACCTTCTGGTTCGAGCATCGACACCTGAAGTTAACCACTCGCGGTTCACGAACACGAACATCGTCTTCGGCAAATAACTTAGCGATTAGATTCAGCCCCGCGTCACCATCGAAATCCTTCGTCGTCAGAGTTTCCAACAAGAAATACAGTCGATTCCAATCGTCCTCATCGATCGGCTGGCCGGGCATTTGCTGTAAAAGAATGCCAGCTGCGACGTTCTCGTTCGCAACCAGTGCCACATGACTCAGCACTTGCACCGAACGGTCAAAGTAATGCTCCAGACTGGA
>JAJFKQ010000239.1 GCA_021773155.1 Woeseiaceae bacterium
ACTTTGATGGAGTGGAGATCGCGGGCCGGGAATTCGCGGCCCGCTACAACGTCTTCGTGACACCTACGCTGTTACTCCTGGATGGACAGGGCGTGAGCCTCGCCGATCCGCTGGTTGGAACGCCGAATCTTGAGTTCTATGGTTTTTATCTGGGCAAGAAAATTGAGGCAGCTGCCGAAGCGTTGAAAACGTCTCAGTAGCTGCCCCGGTTAATTCCTAGAAGCGGAAGCCGACCTCAAATTCAATCTGGCTCATCTTCAACTCGATCGTCTGGGTCGGGTCGAACATGCTTGGGCCAGTTAGAGTATTTTCCGGCGCGTACATGAACGAGAAGGACCATGCACCGCCGTTGGCACGTTGCCGCGTCAATCCTAGAGTGATGTGCTGTTCCATAATGCCGGGCGCGAGAATGTTGAAAAGGACATCCGCTGCCTGAATGGGCTGCTCACCATAGCTGTATCCAAACCGCCAGGTGTTGCTCTCATCCCTTTGCCACTCAAAGCCGAGTTTGTACGTTGTCATGTCGTCCCAACCGAAGCCGGCGCCATTGCTGCCGCCAAGGCAGCTCGGCAGGCTCGACCCACCAAACGGCAGCGTTGGGCACGTAACCAGGTTCGCCATCGGGTTAGCGATAGAGTCGACGTCGCTATATGCGATTTGTTCGATGTCTACGTTGACGCGTAGCGAATCCGTCGCGAGGAATGACAGGCCGGCCTTGAGGCTGGAAGGAATGTCAAAGCCGCCTTGCTCGGCAAACAGGTCCGCGTAGTCGTCAAACTCACTCATGGACATTTTAGACTGATACGACAAACCAAGACTAACGGAGTCGGTGATACCCCACCACAGTCCAGCGCCAAAGCCGAAACCGGTCGAGGTGTCGTGTCCGTTGTTGCTGAGCGCGGTCGGAAATGCAGTACCGCCCGAGGCAGCGAAGCTCTCGGTGACCGGCGCGAACGTCATGACCCCGTTTGCTTCAAACAGTTGCACAGCGAAAACCGGCCCGGCACCCCATGCAAAATTTTCGCCGATCTTGGCCGAATAGTTAACTGCCAGAAATGCCTGCATCAGGTCGACACCCGCTTTGCCCGCGCAGTAAGGCCCGGAGCCCGTCGCAGGAGGCTCGCCGGCAAACGGATCACCACCGCAGAAATACGACGTTGCCGATGCGCCGCTTGAGTCATCCCAGTCTGTGTTCATTCCTCCACGGCCATAGAATGCAAACGACACATTGGCGTCGTTCTGCAGGCTCCAGTTTTTGGCCACATAAGGAATCGGGAAGAACTCGCTGCTGCTATCCACTTCACCCGGGGTAATTGTGAACGACGGCAGGAAATTGCCGCCACCGAGATCGATCAAGCCACCATTGAGCTGGCTGGAGGATGCTGTGTAGCTGCGCCTGGGACTGAAGATCGATAGACCGACCTCCCATTGGTCGCCGGTAAATACACCAAGCGCCGGATTCGATGCCGCCATAATTGCGCCCATATCGGCATTCGATCCGATACCCGTGCCGGCCATACCTTTCGAGTCGGTGCCGACGCCGTGAGTAAAATAGCCATTGGTGGCGAAAGCCGGGCTGCAAAGCGCAGCACTCAAGGCAATCGCCGCAGTCGTTGTCAGTACTCGTTTAAGGTCCATTTGATTAGCTCCCCAGTTGAACTGTTATGTAAGAATTTCGTTAAGAATAAACGAACTGTACTTACTTTAGACAAATCGAATATAAGCAGAAACCCCTGTTGTTCTGCAAGTTATGGTCGGGAATAAACTGCGCTTCCCAAGGAACAAGGGGTGTCGACGCACAGTGTCAGACCCGATATTGACTAGCTGTTTGCGCAATAAAGGTCATAGACACACTCAATCATTTTGCCGGCCTCATCGGAGTTCAGAGTGTAGTAGACCGTCTGCGCGCTGCGCCGCGGCATAACGAGCCCTTCACTGCGCATTCTTGAAAGATGCTGCGAAAGCGGAGACTGTGCGATACCCAGCAAGCGAGACAGTTCGCCGACCGACTTTTCTCCTGTTGCGAGCTGACACAAGATCATCAGGCGACCTTGGTGACCTAGCGTCTTCATCAATGCGCTGGCTTGTTTAGCTGACTTCTTCATCTCGTCCAGGTCGAAATTGTCAGTTGCTTCCATATCTACTCTTCCTGATTCTCAAGTTTGTAACAACTAAGATCGTCTGCGACATCAACCGGGCCGCTGAACTTTGATTTCACCAGGCCCACACTTCGTTCCAGGTCACGCAGACTACGCTCCATAAGATGGCTAATTACCAGCATTTTCACGTTGGCATCATTAGCGATAGTCCCTATTACACTGGGCGGTGCATGCAGTCTTCTGCCTATACCGGTCACGTCCTCCGGCACTGGCATGTGCATAACTAACAGGCCGGCATTCCTGGCAAACTCGACAAATTCTTGCCTGTTGCCGTTTTGATCGCTCGCGAACACGATGACCTCAGCGCCGATTCGAACGCGAAATGCTATCGCGGGGACGATTCCGTGCGGTACGTGCATGGCTTCTATCTGAATCGGGCTGTCGTCATCTCCGAATACAACCTGCGGAACCGTATTCTCTGAATCTACTTCGATAGCACTAAGCCTGGGCAGTCGGCCGGTACCCGTAAGGTAAGCACCAAGGTATGCGAAGGCGCCCGAATCCGGGCCCAACAGGCTGGCCAGAAACTGATTCAGACCAGGGAAAAGGTCACTTCCGTCCGGCCCGGCCACGGTTAAAGGTTCGGATCGGTGGCTGAAACTACCGCTCTTGAGTAACGCTGGAAAGTCAACAGAGTGGTCGGCGTGAAAATGGCTCAAACCAACGAAATCCAGGTGACGAAAATCGGCCTCTGCTTCAGCAAAGCGAAGAAAAGCGCCGCCACCGGCGTCAATTAATACTCGAGATTTGCCGTCCACCCAGATCAAATAGGCGGCAGATGCGCGGCCATCATCGGCTATCGGGCCACCAGTACCCAGCACCTGTACAGCCACGCCACTTACTGGCGGGCATTGGCCTGCAAGGGATAATGCCGGCACGAAAAAGCCGAGAGTAAGAAGGAAAATTCCCAGATGACGGACGAGGTGTGTATTCACGATGCTCAAACGCAGGCTTTTCTTTTATGTTAGGGTTTTCTAATATACAGAAAAAACCGCGCTCGTGCAGAGTCGTGGACGCCAATCGAATGAATGGCAATAACTGGGGACCACTCGATGGGCAAGGACAACAGCAGCACGGCGATTCTGCTACAAGCTGTCGCTCGTGAAGGCGAGAAGCTACAGGCAAGTGAGCGTCGCAACTTCCTCAAACAGGGGTTGCTGCTCGCGGGTGGCGCACTATCGGGCGCAGCTGTGCCAGGCACGGCACTGGCAGGCGATAACAACTTGCCACCGAATGTACCGCCCTGGACCAAGTCACTGGGGTCTGGCGTTCTGACCAATCCGTACGGCAAGCCCTCGCCTTACGAGAGCCACATCGTGCGTAGAAACGTTCCATGGCTGACGGCGGACAATATCGCATCAATTAGCTTCACACCGCTTGCCGAATTGAGCGGCATCATCACGCCGAGTAGCCTGGTGTTCGAACGCTACCATGCGGGCGTTCCGGCGATCGATCCAGCGCAGCACCGGCTCATGATTCACGGCATGGTTGATCGACCCATTATTCTCAGCGTTGACGACCTGAAACGATTTCCTAGTACCTCAATGATTCGCTTTATTGAGTGCCCGGCCAATGGCGGCATGGAATGGCGCGCCGCGCAGATGGACTCATTGCAGTTCACGCACGGCATGTTGAGCTGCTGCGAATGGACCGGTGTCTTGTTATCTACTCTGTTGCAAGAGGTCGGCATCAAGAAAGACGCAGCTTGGGTGCTGGCAGAAGGTGCTGATGGCTCTCACATGAGCCGCTCGATTCCGATGGACAAGGCGCTGGATGATGCGTTGATTGTCTATGCACAAAATGGTGAACCGTTGCGGCCTGAACAAGGCTACCCAATCCGCCTGATGAATCCCGGGTGGGAGGGAAATACCAGCGTGAAATGGTTACGGCGCCTCGAAGTCGGTGACGAAGCCTGGTACCACAGGGAAGAGACCTCCAAATACACCGATTTGCTTGCAGACGGTCGTGCCCGAAAATTCTCCTACGTGCAGGAATGTAATTCTGTCGTCACATTTCCCTGCCCGGAAAAACCGCTTACTGAACGCGGGCGTTATGAAGTAGAGGGTCTGGCCTGGTCCGGAGAAGGAAAAATCAAGCGCGTCGATGTGTCCTTTGATGGCGGCATGAATTGGCGCCCCGCACGTCTCAAGGGACTGGTCTTACCAAAGGCTCTGACCCGTTTTGGACTGGAGTGGGATTGGGACGGCGGGCCGGCCATGATTCAAAGCCGCGCGGTTGATGACACCGGATACGTCCAACCGACCTATACGCAGTTGCGCGAGGCGCGCGGCAGCAGTTCGATTTACCACAAGAATGCTATCCAAACGTGGCGGTTGCACGACAGCGGAAAGGTGACCAATGTCCAGATTAGCTAAGTCTCTTTCTTACGTTGGATTGACGGTCGCTCTTGGCTTGGTTGTCGAGGGTCATGCTGAAGAGGCCGGAAATTTCGGCTACGGGCAGACGGCGACCGCGGAGCAAATTGCAGGCTGGGATATTGATGTTCGTCCTGATGGCATGGGGCTGCCACCCGGTGGTGCAACACCCGAAGATGGTGAAATGTTGTACGAAGAAAAATGTGCCAGTTGCCACGGCTCTTTCGGTGAAGGCGTCGGACGATATCCGGTTCTCGCTGGTGGAGAGGGGACGCTCACGGAAGCGCGACCTGAGAAGACGGTTGGCAGCTTCTGGCCTTATGCGAGCACATTGTGGGACTACATCCACCGCGCCATGCCATTTACGGTCCCCGAATCATTGACCGACGAGGAAGTGTACGCAACGACCGCATACGTTCTGTACCTCAACGACCTCATTGAGTACGACTTCGAATTAACGCAGGAAAATCTCGCAGACATTGAGATGCCGAACAAAGATGGCTTCTTCTTTGACGACCGGCCCGACGTCAAAGCCAGGCGATGCATGAAGAACTGCAAGAAGGCGGGCAGCATCCAGATTACTTCGGAGCCAGAGGTTTCTGAGGATGCCGATTCCGGCGCAGATGAAGTTGTTGCGGTTGAGCAGCCGGCAGAAGGCCAGGCTGTTTATCAGCAAGCGTGTGCAGTATGTCACGCGGCAGGTATTGGAGAAGCACCGATACCCGGTGACACTGCGGCATGGTCACCCCGACTGGCGCTCGGCAGGGGTACGCTCATCGAAAGTGCTCTTAACGGCAAAGGCATCATGCCCGCCAAGGGTGGGCAATCACAGCTGACCGACGTCGCAGTCATCGCCGCCGTTGACCACATAATTTCGCTTTCGGCAAAGCAATGAATATCGACAAGGGAACATTATGACGAAGCACCTTTTACTGGCCGCAATGATCCTGATCGGGCTCCCGTTTGTGAGCGTAGCTGATGAACCAGTTGTTGCGGACCGGATCGAACAGGGCAGAGTGCTGGCATTTGAGCGCCGCAAGGGAAATTGCCTGGCATGCCACTTGATTGAAGGCGGCGAGCTGGCTGGCAACTATGGGCCGCCGCTTTTGATGATGAAGGCGCGGTTCCCGGATCGCGAGGTCCTGCGGGCACAGATATGGGACGCTTCCGTCCGCATGCCCACCACCCGAATGCCGCCATTTGGTCGGCATCGAATTTTGACCGAGGACGAAATCGATCTTGTTGTCGACTTTCTCCTTACTCTTTAGATCGGAGTTTTGACAATGAAAATTGATAGAAGAAGTATGCTGAGGAGTTTGCTGGCAGTTGCGGCGACCCTTGCATTCCCAAAGATTCTGTTCGCGGCGCGAGCGGATAAAGCGTTTGAAGCGACGACCTCAGATGAGGCTATTGCCGAACTGCTGGGCGCAGTGCCGACCGCGAGCGACAAGGTGCACATGAAGATACCTGACATTGCAGAAAACGGTGCTGTTGTACCGGTCACTGTCAGCACGGATCTTGAGGACGTTGAGTCGATCAGTGTTGTGGTTGACAACAATCCGACACCACTTGCGGCGTCGTTTGACATGAGTCCGAAAACTGTTGCCGTGATATCTGTACGGATCAAGATGGGGCAAAGCTCCATCGTTCGCGCGATCGTAAAGGCGGGCGGCAATCTTTACAGCACAAGTAAGGAAGTGAAAGTAACTATCGGCGGCTGCGGCGGCTAGCAAAGGTTTAGAGGAAATCGACATGGGTAAACCCATCAAAATCAGAGCAAAGCTCAAAGGCGACATCGCCGAGGTGAAAGCACTGCTGCCGCACGATATGGAGTCAGGCATGCGTCGCGACCCCGATTCAGGTGAGTTGGTTGCTGCGCACTACATCACAGACGTGACCATCGAACATAACGGTGAGCAGGTGTTGGTGGCGTACTGGGGAACGGCGGTATCGAAGAATCCGTACATCGCTTTCTCAATCAAAGGCGCGGCAGTTGGAGACGTCATTAAGGTTAGCTGGACAGACAACAAGTCCGATACCAGCGAAACCGAAACGACCTTGAAGTAGTCCGGGGGACAGTCAGTGATTCGAATCAAGTACATGCTGGTCATTGCGTGCGGCATTTTGTTCGCCGATTTCGCACATGCAGATCCCGAGGCTGACAGACAGGCCCTGGTCAACTACTACCAAAATCGTTTTCCCAACGTGGAATTGCAGGAATACGCAAATGGTCTGTATGCGTTCGATGAGAACGCGCGCGAACAATGGCTGGAGATGGAAGACTTTCCACCTTACGAAATCGCGATCGAGGAAGGCGAAGAGTATTTCAACACGCCGTTCGCCAACGGCAAGGGCTATGCGGATTGTTTCGAGAGCGGCGGCATCGGCATCCGGCAGAATTACCCGCATTTTAACGCGGCACTTGGTGAAGTTGTCACTCTGGAGCTGGCGATCAACCAGTGCCGGAAAGCGAATGCAGAGGAAGCTTTGCCGTATCTCGAAGGTGAGTTGGTCGCGATATCTGCGTATATGTCATTTACATCACGCGGCAATATGATCGACGTACAGATACAGGACGATGATCCACGCGCACTTGCAGCTTATGAGGCCGGTAAGCAGTTCTACTATTCCCGTCGCGGCCAGCTGAATTTTGCCTGCAGTAATTGCCATGCTCAGTCTGCCGGGTCATCGCTAAGGGCGGATAGATTGAGCGCTACGCTGGGGCAAGCGACTCACTGGCCCGTCTACCGGTCCAAGTGGGGTGATGTCGGCACACTTCACAAGCGATTTCGAGAGTGTAACGAGCAGGTTCGTGCCCGTCCGCTGGAAGCACAGAGTAAGGAGTTTCGAAATCTCGAATATTTCCTCTCATACATGAGCAATGGTCTGGAGTTGAACGGGCCGGCTTCACGGCGCTAACAGGAAACATGAATATGCGAAAAGCAATATTGCTGGCACTGGCTTCGATCCTCGCGGCATGCGGCGGTGAGATACAATCTGACAGTGGCTACGAGGACGCACACGCGGCAGCCGTAACCGCCATGGATATAGCCACCGAGAAAGGACACGCGTGGACGACCTCCGACCAACTCATCGAGGACGCGGCAAAGGCGGCGGCTGAGGGCGACGAAACTCTCGCGATTTTATTGGCCGATGAGGCTCGAGTTCATGCTGAGCTGGCGGTCGTTCAGGCGGACAATGAGGCCGCAACCTGGCATGACCGAGTAATCTCGGAATAGCGACAGTTACAGGAGAGTCCAGCAATGGATCGACGCGATTTTTTATGGATGCTTGGCAGTGCGAGTGCTGCAGGAATGTTCGCCGGATGTACATCTGCCGGGCTTCGTTCTGATCCCTACGCGGCTGCGCCATTTGGCAACGCTCGCATTCTGCATTTCACGGATTGCCATGCGCAATTAATGCCAATTTATTTTCGAGAGCCCAACGTCAATATTGGGGTCGCCGGCGCCAAAGGCAGGCCTCCTCACCTTGTCGGCGAGCAGTTACTAAGTCAGCTAAGAATGAACGGCGGGGAACGAGAGGCGCATGCGTTCACATACCTGAACTTTGAAGCGGCAGCGAGACAGTTCGGACGCGTAGGCGGGTTCGCACACCTGAAGACACTGGTCGAGCAACAGCGCACGGAGGTCGGCGACGGCAACTCTTTGTTGCTCGATGGTGGCGATACCTGGCAGGGTTCGGCGACTTCGCTTTGGACCCGCGGTCAGGACATGGTTGATGCCTGTAACCTGCTGGGCGTCGATGTCATGACCGGTCATTGGGAATTCACCTATCGCGATGAAGAAGTGTTGCAGAACATCGAGCGATTCAATGGCGAGTTTGTTGCCCAGAACGTTCGCGTTTCCGAAGAAGCCCTGTTCGACGGAGCAGCAGCATTTGACGAAGATTCTGGCCACGCGTTCAAGCCGTACACGATCCGCGAAATGGGTGAGCGACGAGTCGCGATTATCGGGCAAGCCTTTCCGTATACACCGATCGCGAATCCGGGCCGGTTTATTCCGGACTGGTCGTTCGGCATCCGTGATGGCGAAATGCAGGAAATGGTCGATCACATAAGAGCAACCGAACAACCAGATGCCGTTATTGTTCTGTCACACAATGGCATGGACGTTGACGTGAAGATGGCCAGTCGAGTAACGGGTGTGGATGCCATTCTTGGCGGGCACACACACGACGGAGTGCCGGAGCCATTACTGATCGAGAATTCCGGCGGCAAGACGCTGGTTACGAACGCGGGCTCCAATGGCAAGTTCCTGGCGGTTCTTGATCTTGATATCGGTAAAGGCAAGATCAATGATTATCGTTATCGATTGCTGCCGGTCTTTTCAAACCTGCTGCCCGCTCATTCCGAAATGCAGCAGTTCATCACTGATGTTCGTGCGCCCTACAAAGCTCAACTGGAAGAGCCGCTAGCCGTTGCGGAGTCACTCTTGTATCGACGTGGCAATTTTAATGGCACGTTTGACCAGGTAATTTGCGACGCGCTCCTGGAGGTCGGAGACGCTGAAATATCGTTGTCACCTGGATTCCGCTGGGGGACGTCTGTTTTGCCGGGTGATGTGGTGACGATGGAACGTCTGATGGACCAGACTGCGATGACGTATCCGGAAACCTATGTTCGGGATATGGCTGGCAGTGAACTGAAGCTGATTCTCGAGAGTGTTGCGGACAATCTGTTTCATACAGATCCGTATTATCAGCAGGGTGGTGACATGGTGCGCCTCGGTGGTCTCAATTTCACTTGCGACCCAACAGCGAAAATGGACGAGCGTATTTCAGACTTGACCCTCGACAATGGAAAATCGGTCGAAGCATCGAAGAACTACAAGGTCGCCGGCTGGGCAACGGTCGGATCGCAGTCGACGGGCGCTCCTGTATGGGATGTTGTTGCCGAGTACCTGAAGGCGAAGAAGACGATCAAGGTGGACAAGGTCAACACGCCGAAACTGAGAAACGTGGCTGGGAATCCGGGGCTTAGTGACTACTCCGGAATAGTTGAGTCATAAACAAAAAGGGGTCAGACCCCTTTTCTTGCTTTTCAGTAGCGGTCTTTCAGGACCTTGAACATCAACACGAACAAAATCGCACTGAAGGGGATCGCTATCCAGAGACCACTGACGCCCAGTGCGCTTGGAATAGTGACTTCGCCATAGTTCGTAACGCTGATTAGTCCGCGAATTGCCGGATAAACCAGTGCATAGATAAATGCACCTGCCAGACCGCCCAGTACCGTCACCATCGCGTCGGTCTTGCCTTCAGCAGAGGCGACCACGCAAGTTCCCGGGCAGTATCCGGCGACAGCAAAGCCGACACCGAAAATCAGTCCGGCTATGACGATTCCAACGATATAAGTTGGCTTGATACTCAAGTTAGCCATATCGACGAGGTCCAGTGCATAGATGCCCACTGTTCCGACCGCAATAGCCATCAAGATCAACTTGATGATGTCCATATCTTTCAACAACAGGCTACCCATGATCTTCTTGTAGCTCGACGCTCCGCCAAGTTGAAGAATGGCACCGAAGGCCATACCGATGGCCAGTCCCAGAAATAATTTCATGATGCCAACCTCTTTCGGTACAGAATGCGTGCCGTGATTATCCCGGACGCGAAAATTGAGATGCCGAACAGGAATGATCCGATCGTGAGCTGTGAGATGCCGCTAATCATGTGTCCGCTGGTGCAACCACCAGCAAGGCGGGCACCAAACAACAAGAGCACTCCGCCAATGAATGCATGCATCATTCGTCGCGGTGAGGAGTTGCCGAATTGCGTACTCCACATCGATGGCATCGATGGATTGCTGCGGGTTCTGAAGTGCTTGGTAGCAACGGCTGAGATGGTGCCACCAACAAACATCCCGATAACCAGCATCCAGCCATAGCCGATGCTCCAGTCATCTTTCTCGCCGTACTTACTCAAGTACTCATTGGACTCTGCGATGTTTGGTGCAGCACTGTGCAATATGATTCCATCGGTCACGACGTATTGTGTGGACACACCGATTGGCTTAACGAGTGCGGTTGCGAGAATAAGTAGCAAACCGAGCAAAGCGCCGGCGACTTTCCACGAAATAACAGGTTCATCCTGCATGCGTCACGTCCTATAAAATTCAACGGGCGAGCATATTAGCATTTTTTAATATAAAGACACAAAAAGGTACCCTCAATGCTGTACCTTATTAGTCGCCTTGTTTGCGTTTCCCGTCAGGGCCTGTATCTTCAAAAAGTCTAATATATTGAGCGATAAAGTCGGAAGCACCGAATCAGGAGGTAATCGTGAGTTCATTCCAGCGGTATTTGCCAAAACTGGCCGCCACAACGTTTCTCTGTCTGTTAACAGGCATTGCGGCTAGCGCGGACGACGAGTACGGAATTTTCGAGTTGATCAATCGGACATCCGGATCCTATGAGGAAACACTGGCAGCCGTCGGTGACGCACTGGAAGCTTCAAATCTTACGGTTCATGGTCACCACGAGGTACGTGTTCCGGAGCAAAAACAACGAGCACACGTGTTTGTCCTGACCTCGCCCGACTACCGGGCGATCGCCGGCAACGAGTCACCAAGAACGGTCTCCGCGCAGGTCTTGCGGGTTGCTGTTTACACTTGGGGCGATGAGCAGCGAACGCTGATCAATATGGCGAATCCGGTGCCTCACGCGATGGTGTTCTATGCCGGCTCCGACAATTACGACAAGTTAGTGGCGGGTGCACGTAAGGCCGCGGCTGAAATCAGAGAATCGCTGTCCGGGATACCGGGCGATGCCGTGAGCGAGCAGCAAGAACCACAGCGGACGGAAAAACACTATCGGAAGTTCAAAGGTGATGGCCCGGCGCGAATGATGGCCAAGTTTCGAACCTTTCAGAAAAGTCAGCTCTTGATTCATGAAGCCGACTCGAATGGATTCGCCGAGGTTTTGGCAACGGTTACGGCGGCCATTGCCGGCTCAACCGCCCAGGACGTTGAGGAGCCAGACGGCTGGGACCAGCTTGTACAAATTCCGTTTGGTGAGACTGCTGTGTATATCGGGGTTAGCAATCCTTATATCGAAGACAGGATGATTCGTATCAATTCACGCTTTCGGAGTGATGGCAAATCAGACAATGCGCCTTACCCGGGTGTTGATCATGTTGCGGCGCTGCCGACGGAAATCTTGATTCTCAAGGAAGATGGAAAGACGACGGTAAGGCATTACGGTCAGATGTGGCGAATGCAGCTGTATTTTTGGGACTCGGGCTACAGGGCATTTACAGCCAACGTCGGCGTTCCCGCGGCTATATCAAACTCGATCGAGGATCTTGTTTCAGACAGCCTGGAGTGAGTGTTACTCGAACTCCATTTGTTCGAACAAACGTCCTGCATTGCGGCTGGCTAACTCGTCAAAGGTATCCAGATGGGCGTATCTGGATTGGTCGATCATATAAGCGGCTTGCAGGTCGTCGCCGCCATCAAGGAGCGCCTGTACCTCACCACGCAGGAACTTAAGGTAGTCGCGGGTATAGCGCCTGACTTGTGCCATGTTAGTCGGGTGGCCATGACCCGGGATGACGTACAGAGCCTGTAGTGCTTCGAATCGCTCCCAGCTTTCGAGCCACAGGCGCGTGTCTGTGGTTTCGAAGATTGGCAATATTCGTTCGTGAAAGGCCATGTCCCCCGAAATAACGAGCCGCTCACCGGGTAGCCAAACGACAATATCGCCCACCGAGTGTGAATAACCAAGCCACAAGACTTCGATTCGGGTGTCACCGAGCTCAATAATTCGATTGTCCGAGAAGGTTTCTGTGGGTAACTCGACTCGGGAGTTCTCAGCTTTTTCTTTGGTAACGGATTTGAGCCGTGCGAGGGACGCGGGGCCGCTTTCCTCGATTTCATGTACAGAGTCAGCGTGGGCGAGAACAGGGACGCCCTGTTCTTTCCAATAGCCATTGCCGAGCATTGCGTGCCCCTGGCCGTTTTCATTAATCACCAGGACAACCGGCTCATCGGTGATTTCTCTTATTTCATTATGTAACGCCTCTGCCAACAAATAGCTGCCGCTATTAACGACAACCACGCCCGCGCCTGTAATCACGAATGTGTAGTTGTTGTTATGACCCGAGTTTTCGTACGTCGGCGGTGCTGTTGCCCCTATTGCGGTCCAGACATTCGGAATGAGTTCGATGGGCTTTGAATACAGAATCGAATCAGGGTATTGGTCCGCAATGGACTGGTCTGGTAGTGCCAGGCCAGGAGCTGTCAGCGGGAGTAGCAGGAGAAGTCGGATATGGATCATTTCACTATTTAGACGGTTGGGAGTACTTTGAACGGTCAATTGACAGCCGTATATTACATTATGCTAATATACGGCGCAATCCAAACGAGGAAAGCTTGATGGCCAGCCCCGAGGTTACAGCCTTTTTCGATGAGGCGACTAACACAATCACGTATGTTGTCGCCGACCCGGAAACGGGACGGTGCGTTGTCATTGACCCGGTTCTCGATTACGACCTCATCGCCGGGCGAACGTCTACTACCTCGGTTGATGCGGTTATTGAATTCATTGCAGCTAACAAGTTGACACTCGATGTCGTTCTGGAAACGCATGTTCATGCGGATCACCTGTCTGCGGCGCCAGTACTGAAACAGCGACTTAAGGCGCGCACGGCAATCGGCGATCAAATCACCGCCGTACAGAAAGTCTTCGCGAATGTTTTCAATCTCGATGATGTCGAGGCCGATGGCAGCCAATTCGATCTATTGTTGGCAGATGGTGACGAGTTCCCCATTGGGAATATTCAGGCGAAAGTAATGCATACACCGGGTCATACGCCTGCCTGCGTAACGTTTGTTATTGGAGATGCGGCTTTCGTTGGTGACACACTTTTCATGCCGGACTTCGGCACAGCGCGTTGCGACTTTCCCGGCGGCGACGTTGAGGAGCTGTACGACTCGATTCGGCAGATATTCGAACTCCCGAACGACACACGGCTATTCATGTGTCACGACTACAAGGCACCCGGTCGTGACGAGTACGCATGGGAAACCAGCGTGGACGAGCAACGGAAAAGTAACATTCACGTTCACGATGGAATAACAAAACAGGAGTTCGTCGCCTTCCGGACTGAGCGCGACTCGCAACTTGGCGTACCAAAGCTGATCATCCCATCCATTCAAGTGAATATTCGGGCAGGCGATATGCCGGGCCCCGAAGACAACGGTGTGAGTTATCTGAAGGTGCCGATCGATGTGTTGTAAAAACGTGTTCCTTTAATGCCGGCTTCCATTTTCGCCTGGCCGGGAGCGGTGGCTATCGGTATCAGCCTGGGCCTGCTGGGTTCTGGCGGCTCAATTCTCACGGTTCCCGTACTTGTCTATCTGATTGGCCAGGATGAAAAAGTCGCAATTGCCGGATCGCTGTTTGTCGTTGGTACGATCGCGCTTGTCGGAAGTCTGCAATTTCTACGGGTGAGGCTGGTTGACTGGCACAACGTGCTCGTATTCGGTTTACCCGGTATGGCGGGTACATACATAGGTGCCGCCCTCGCGGCTTACCTGTCGGGAATCATGCAGCTCACATTGTTTGCCGGAGTGATGCTGTTAGCTTCCTGGTTCATGCTGCGACCGATTGATCTTGGGTCTGGCGGCGAACACGAACCGCGAGCGACGTGGAAAATCGCGAGTGATGGACTGGGCGTGGGAGTGCTGACTGGCCTGGTCGGCGTGGGTGGTGGCTTCCTGATCGTCCCGGCGCTGGTATTGCTGGGTGGTATGGCGATGCACCGGGCTGTCGCTACGAGCCTGGTTATCATCGCCCTGAAATCGTACAGCGGTTTTTACAAATACACGGACGTTCTCGAAGCCCAAAATCTGGAGCTCGACTGGTACACACTGTTGATTGTCACCGGACTTGGTATCGCAGGCAGCCTCGTCGGCGGAAAACTCGCCAATCGGTTGCCACAACACACACTCAAGAAAAGCTTCGGGATCTTCCTTATCGTCATGGGAATCTACATCCTGATCCGATCCGCGCCAGAAGCCCTTGGCTTCTAGTAGCACCGGGAGACCCCCCGGCTCTGCCGGGGAGGCATTCATAGTTTGACAGTTCCAGAAATCTCATAGTAACTCCAAAGCGTGAGCCGGCAAGCCGCACGCTAAGGAGAAACCATGAGACAAGTAGGGAGTTTAAATCACAGTCGTTGGGAGTGTAAGTACCACGTTATTTTCATTCCGAAGTATCGTAAGAAAGCGATATTTGGGCAGATACGCAGTGAGCTGGGAGAGGTGCTGAGACGTTTGGCCGGGCAGAAGGAAAGCCGCATCGAGGAAGGGCATCTGATGCCCGATCACGTGCATATGATGATATCGATTCCGCCGAAGTACGCGGTTTCACAAGTCATC
>JAJFKQ010000240.1 GCA_021773155.1 Woeseiaceae bacterium
ATAACGGCTCTGCGTTGATCTTAGCAACACCGGTGATCGTCACCAAGACCGATATGCCTCGCATCCGGAGCGAATGAATTCTAAGGCGGATCAGGGCCGGCGGACGACCTCGTCGGTCGCAAACTGGTCACGGCGGCCAGCGGTTACTACGCCAGCGAACAGTACCTCGCGAGTGCGATCCGTGGAAAAAAGAAAGCACTGCGCACTGGATTGACTGGGGCGACTCCTCCGGCGTATCAGGCGCCGGTGTGCTGTTTGATATAGGTTGTCAACGCGCGCCGGGTTACCAGGTGAATCTTATTCGCTTGAACTGCCTGCTGCGCGCGCGCCAAAGCCTGTTGTGGATCGATGGCATCGAGAGCACTCAAGGCCGCCTTGGCCACGCCAGGGGCATTTGAGTACAAATGCTTGCCGATCATTTCCAAGTCGTCCACCGTACCCTCCTCACGTAGACCCGACAGGGAATTCTTGATGAGCAAAGGAATATGTGAATTGAGTTCCAGCTCGGTGCCGTGGGCGGTAACCACTTCGCGATACTGCAGCCGCAACCAGAATGCCCGACGTTCTTCCGGGAACCTCCTGGCGCCTTCCAACAAAAAGTTTTTCAAGCGTGGATCAACGCTCCTGGTGATTGTTGCATATCGTTCTGCATTATTGCCGGAAATCGCACTTTGCAAATCATGACGCAAATAAAGTTCGAAGACGGCAAGTTCCCGCGCCCTGCCATCCCCACTGTTTTCTGCGAGTCTTAGCAACATGGATGTCTCGGCGTCTACCGATAGCTCATCGCGGCCGTCCGTCGGCTCGAGCAAGGCCGCAATCGCCACATTGTTTGTATAGATAGCGGGCGTGTCCAGACCGCGAGCTTTGACGAGAGCAGGTCCGTCAGGGTTCACTTCCCATTCGTCACGCAACAGCCGGTTCTTTCGCAGGCGCGAAAAAACAAACACGTATTCAGTGCCAACCTTCACCTCGGCAAAGACATCCGTGTCGACACTCAGTATCAAAACCCCATCATCGCTCTGATACAGATAATCAGAGACCCGGATTGTGATTTTGTTATCTGCCGGTTTCTCAACCACGACTCCGCGAGCAACCCGGTTATCACCCTTGAAGAATTCCGCGATGGGTGGCCCAAGAGGACGCGCCGCCTGCCCTACCAAGGGCATGGTGATCATTGCGACTAAAAGAATACGCTTTAATTTGAGTTTCATCGCTTCACTTTGGTTGCGGGCACGTTGGAATTTGGTTCGTGCTACGATAACACTACAACAAACGAATAATAATTCTTCCTCGTGCTCAATAAAAAATAAGACTCAGCACGATTAGTTCAGGAGAAAAACATGAATCGAACAGCCATGCTTACTGTCACTGCTCTCCTTTGTATTGTGTTTATGGCGCCTGTAGTCGCCGGAGCAGAAAAAACCCCAGCTCAGATGCGCACTAAGCAAGCCGTAAAAGTCGACCGGGCGCCCCGTCTCGAGGAACTGCGAAAACTGGGGCTTCCCGCGCCAACAGGCGTCGGCACCGAACGCAAAGTACCCAATATCTTGATTCCGGAGAGATTGAAGCAATCAATAGGGAGGCAACCGACAAGCCAGAGCCAGGGGCCTGTAACGGAAAGCGCACGCTCACCGATTGTCGGGAAAGCACCGGCTGCCGGTCTGAGTTTCGGCGGCTTTGACAGCGACGACAACGCAACTATGTTTGGCTTTCGAATCATGCCGCCGGACACGGAGGGGGATGTAGGGCTATTGCATTATGTTCAATTCAACAACCTGGGTTTCAAAATCTTCGATAAGAGCGGAAATCTCCTGAACGGACCGACCGGCGATGCCGGCAACCTTCCCTGGGCCGGTTTCGGTGGCAGTTGCGAAACAGAGAACAACGGCGACCCCATCGTCCTCTACGACGAGCAGGCCGGTCGATGGTTGTTCAGCCAGTTCGAAGTCGCTGTCAATGGCTTGCAGTGTGTCGCTATTTCCGATGGCGAGGACCCGGCGGGCCCCTACACGCGGTTCGCCTTCCCGATCTCGCTGGCCGGTTTTAACGATTATCCCAAGATCGGAATCTGGACGAGCGCAGACGGCAGCCAGAGCGCCTACCATATTACTACCAATGAGTTCGACGCAGCGTTTCTGGGCGTCAACCTCACCGCGCTGGATCGCGATGCCATGCTGGCCGGCGACCCGGCAGCAGGATTTGTTCAATTCACGCTTGCGCCAGACGCCGATCCTGAGCGATTCGCCTTCAGCTTGCAGCCTGCACACCTGGAAGGACCGGCCTTGCCGCCCGCCGGAACCTGCGAGACGTATATCCAGGTTTTTGATGCCGAGACCTGGGGAATTCCGGGCAACACCGACGGCTATCGAACCTGGGATTTTTGTGTTGACTTTGGCACACCGGCAAACTCGACGTTGACGGAAAACCCCCTTGTGGCCGCGGGCATCGACTTTGACGCGAACCTTTGCGATTTCGCGGATTGTGTGCCACAGCCCAATGGACAGAGGCTGGATACGCTCAGTCAGTTCACAATGTATCGTTTCAATGTGCGCGATGTTAATGGTGCACTCAGCGGCGTGGTCACTCACACCGTTGATGTCAGGACCAACCTCGCCGGCGTACAGTGGGCACAGATCGATCTGAGTGGGGCGTCCCCGAGTCTCTCGGACATCGGGCAGCTCTTTATTCGTGACCGTCAGCACCGCTGGATGGCTTCAGGCTCCCAGGATCAAAACGGAAACATCGCGATCGGCTACTCCCGCTCGGGTTCTGGTCCAACTGATTTTCCGTCGGTGTATTTCACGGGACGTGAAAGCACCGATCCAGCGGGCTCGTTGCAGGCGGAGTCTGTTTGTATTGACGGTTCCGGGTCACAATCCGGTGGCGGCCGGTGGGGTGATTATTCCAGCGTGAGTATCGATCCAGCGGACGACTGCACTTTTTGGGTTACCAATGAGTTCGTCGAGACCACCGGCAGCTTCCAGTGGGATACGCAGGTCTGTACTTTCAGCTTCGCCTCATGCGGTGGCGGTGGTGGTGGTGAAGATCCGGTTGTTCCGCCCGCGCCAAGTAACCTGACCGCAACGGGAGGCCGCCAGGACCGCTTGTTGTTCGTTGACCTGACCTGGACCGACAACTCCAGCGGGCTTGGACAAGAAACCGAATTCGTCATCGAGCGAACAGTCCAGACCGGCCGCGGCCGAGACAGGCAATGTGGGACGTTTGCCGAGGTAGCCACCGTAGGCGCGGATCAAGCGACCTTCCTGGATCAGGGTCTCGAGAGAAGAATTACCTATTGCTACCAGGTGCGCGGCCGCAACGCGCTGGGCGATGGGGATGCCTCCAACGTAGTCACTGTCAGACCACGGTAAATTTTCTTGATTGTAGGAGGCCGGGGCTTGATAGCTCCGGCCTTTTTTTGCTGAACGTTCTCAAACGTAGATACGAACCTCTGCTA
>JAJFKQ010000025.1 GCA_021773155.1 Woeseiaceae bacterium
GCCAAATCGATTAAAGCATCGGTCATGCCGCCCATGGCAGAAACGACAACGCCCATGCGGCTGTCGTCACAGGCCAAAATGATCCCGGCCACACGTCGAAAACACGTCGCATCCGCGAGGCTGCTACCGCCAAACTTATGAATTTTCCAGCGCTTATTCGCCACTTGTCACTACTGCCCAGAACCCAAAACGGTGAATGATAACGGCACTTTAGGGCGCAGTCGCCTGTTTTATCAGAAACCAGTTTCGCGACAGGTTTTGTCCGCCTGCTTTTTCACTTTGAGACCTCCTGAGCGTAGACAGATCAAGGCGTGTTCATGCAAAAAAGCGCAGCGTACATACGCGTACATGAGCATTTTTTGCATGTACACAACGCCGATATGGCTGCGCTCAGGAGGTCTCAAAGTGAAAAAGTGGTGGGGCGTGTAGGGATCGAACCTACGACCGGTCGGTTAAAAGCCGAATGCTCTACCTCTGAGCTAACGCCCCATCTGGGAATCGGGTGGCCGGGATGCCGCCAGATTGCCGGCGGCATAATACCCGATACTGACTAAATTACAAACGCCTTTTGGCGGCTTGGAGCAGGCGGACCTAGACGCCCTCTTCCCCCATACGTCGCAGCCGCTGGCCTGCCAGGCGAGCAGCTGTTGTTTCCGGGTAGACCTTCTGCACACGAGCCAGATTGCTGCGCGCAGCATCCCAACGTTGTAACTCATAGTTGCAGTACCCCATCTTCAACAGGGCGTCCGGGACCTTTCTCGAATTTGGAAACGACTCGATGACGATCTCGAACTCACTCAAGGCCTGATCGAACTGTTGTGTCACGTAGTGCGACTCTGCGAGCCAGTACTGCGCATTATCAGCCAGTTCGCTGTCAGGAAACGTCACCAGGAACTGCTCAAACGCCGAAGCCGCCGGCTCGTAACGCTGTTCCTTCAGTAGCTCGAACGCCGCCTGATAGTTGTCTCTGTCGGAACCGCCCGGAACTGGCAACTGGCCCGGAGGCAACGTACCACCGTCCATAACATTGACTGAATTGCGCGCGCGAACCGCTGTCTCCAGCTCCTGAATACGCGAATCAAGATCCACGTACAGCTGTCTTTGTCGATCTGTCGTACTTTTCGAGCCGTGCTCCAGCTGTTCCAGCCTGCCCTGCATTTCATCGCCACGCCGTTCAACGGCACTGACCTGCTGCGTGAGACTCACGAGGCTTTGATTTTGAACAACCCGCTCAATGTTCTGCAGCCGACTCTCCAGTTCCGCAAGCTTGATCAGCACCGGGTCCTCCGACGGCGGCATCAATGCGCAACCGCTGAGGACCAGTACTGGTGCCACTAGCTGAAGCGGCCTGTTCATTCTCGAGATCATTGATCGATTAATCTGTGAATCTGATCTCAACACGACGATTCCGTGCGTAGTCACTCTCTGAACTTCCCATCGCATCCGGACGCTCTTCACCGAAGCTGACCGTTTGAATCTGCGATGCCGTGACGCCCTGAATCATCAGCATTTGGCGAACCGCTTGTGCCCGGCGTTCGCCGAGACCAATGTTGTACTCACGAGAACCGCGCTCGTCAGCATGGCCTTCAAGGCGCACGCTGGTGTACGAGTTTTCGTTGAGCTGGATCGCATGCGCTGCAACCAGGTCCTGGTCCGCTGCGCGAACTTCAGACGAATCGAAGTCGAAGTAAATGACCGTTCCCAGTTGCTCGAACGGATCCTCGATAGCCGTGCCTCCCTGACCGTCAAAACCGTCCATTCCGTCGGTAGATGCACTATCGCTGCCGTCGTAGGTAGTATCGGTCGGTTCTGGATCCGGGACTGGTGTTGCCGGACAGCCCGCCAGAAGCGCACCCAGTACTGCAACTGCGAAAATCTTGTAATAAGACATATCTAAACCTTTAAATATCAATAACTAATGAATGTTAATAAATGTATTTTCTATTTTGCAAATCTTGGAAACGGTGACCAAACCGGCTCACGAACATCGCCCTGTCCTGATGCCATCTTCTGTCGAATCAGCCCATCGGCGGACACCGTCTCGAGTACCCCGTCACCGCTCTGCCTGGTTGCGTAAATCAGACTATCGCTATTCGGCGCAAAACTCGGTGACTCGTCCTGCCGGCCCGCTGACAATACCAGTAAATCCTTGCGCTCTATGTTCATTACCGCAATACGGTAATTGCCACGATCGTTGTGCACCATCGCCAGCCTTGTACCGTCCGGCGATAAACGCGGCCGCGCATTATAACTCCCTTCGAACGTTACGCGCTCGGGAGTTCCCCCACTTACCGATATTCGATAGATCTGCGGGCCACCACTGCGATCGGACGTAAAGTAGATGTGGCGTCCATCCGGTGCCCAGGCGCCCTCAGTGTCGATCGCACGATGTGTGGTGAGACGCTTAACCTGTCGCGACGTAATATCCAGAATATAGATATCCGGATTGCCTTCTACACCACCCAGAGTAACCACCAGTTTCCGTCCATCGGGTGAAAACGCCGGCGCGCCGTTGATTCCAGGCTTGTTCGAGACCTGGAATCGGTTACCCGAGCGCAGGTTCTGTACAAAAATAGATGACCTCGAACCTTCGAAGGAAACATATGCCAGCTGCCGGCTGTCAGGCGACCAGGCAGGAGACATGATCGGATCCTTGCTTTCCATGATCTTGAATTCATTTTCACCATCCTGGTCGGAAACAATCAGCGAATACAGACGCTCCCGCCCCCCTTGCTGTTCCGCTGTCACATAGGCGACTTTGGTGCCAAAAACACCTTTGATTCCTGTTAACTTCTCGTAAATCATGTCGGCCGCCCGGTGCGCTGCACCGCGCATCGTTCCGCGACTGGCGGGGATCTGGTAACCCACCAGCTGCCGCTGCCTGAAGGGGTCGAATAGCTGAAATCGCAGCGAATAGGCGTTGACACCGACCTGTGTGACCTTGCCAACGACGACCGCCTCTACGCCGAGGATGCTCCAGTCACCAAAATCGACATCCGCACCGTCCGTCGGCTTTTGCAGCATATCGTTCTCGGGGATCGGGGAGAAACGTCCGCTACGCCTCAAATCGCTTTTTATGACTTCCGCAATATCGAGTGGCATCGCGGGAGAATTTCCCTCCCAACCGAATGGCACGATCGCAACCGGCGTGGGCTGGGCGACGCCTTGCACGTCAATGCGCAGCTTTTGGGCAGCCGCGTTGTTTGCGGCAAAGACAATCACGATAATTGCGAATGAGAGTTTCTTAAGCACGTTCACCTCGGTGAGTCAGTATTGCTGTTCCGGCCTCAAGTTTAGCTCTAATAGCGGTCTAAACAGGTCAGGATCTGATGGTTCCGGCAAGGGTGACGAACGATGGATCGCGGCCTCTACAGACCTCTTAACGGCATCGTCACCATTACAACTAATGATATTCACTCCGACAATCTCGCCACCCGCGAGTTGCCTTACGTTTACAACGCACAGCAGATCATCTCTGGCACTGGCCGGTAACGACCAGTTTCTCTTGATTTTGTTTGAGATTGCAAACACGTACGCGGCCATTGCCGGAGAGTCATTGGCAGCCAGTCTACGCTCCTCGTCCTCGATCTCTTCAGCTCGCTGCTCCGCCTCAAGCTCTTTCCGAAGCCGTTCATTCTCATCACGTTGCCGCTGAATATCGTCCAGGCGCTTTCGTTCGGCCTCCTGTCGCTCTCTTTCCCTTCTGGCCTCTTCATCTTTCTTGCGCTGGGCTTCCTCACGCTCTTTTCGCTCGCGGTCAGCCTCTTCCTGCTGTCGTATCTTTTCGAGTCGGTCCTTTTCGATTAACGCGTCCTGAACGCGTTTTTCCTCCTCCGCCTGCTTACGTAATTCCTCACTGTTGTCCGGTTCGGGATCCGGTTCTTCGATCACCGGCTCGGGTTCCGGCTGTTTCTCGACGACCGGTGGTGGCGCCTCCGGTATCTCCGTGACCAGCGTGGCCTGAATCGCCATTGGCGTAATCGGCGTCGGCCTCGCGAAATCGAAAGCGACGAGCATCGACGACAGCAGCACGACGTGCAGAACGACCGCCATGCTGATTGGAACAAAATTGTTGCCGTTGCGGGCCACTCGTCGAATTACTCCGGTACCGGGTAACTGTCCAGAGGATCGGTTACGAAACCGATGTTCAGAGCCCCACCTTGCTGCAGCAACACCATTGCACCAACGACATTGCCGTAAGGAACAGCTCGGTCTGCCTTCACCAGGATAGGTGTATCCGGTCTATTTCTGAGTACGGCGCCGATATGAGCTACGATCTCTTTTCCTGTCGTTGGCTCATTTTCGTTGTCACCGACGCTTAAGTAGAGATTGCCCTCGGCATCGACGCTCAGCACCACTGGCTGATGGTTGGGCACATCGTCGATCGGCTCAGAGTTTGCCTTCGGCAGACTGACTTCTATGCCCTGCGTCAGCAACGGCGCCGTCACCATGAAGATAACCAGCAGCACCAGCATCACATCAATGTACGGCACGACGTTAATCTCGCCCATTAACTTGCGTTTTTGCAGCGGTGTAGCCACCTCACACCCCCTGTTTGGCGCGTGCGTGACGTTGCAAGATGCTCGAGAATTCCTCCGTGAATCCGTCGTAGCGGTATTCCAGTCGGACCACCTTGTCTGCATATCGGTTGTACGCGATGACAGCGGGGATAGCGGCGAACAGGCCCATCGCCGTTGCGATCAGCGCCTCAGCAATGGGTGGCGCAACCACTGCCAGAGTGGCTGATTGCACATTCGCCAGGCCCATGAAGGCGCCCATGATTCCCCAGACCGTTCCGAACAAACCGACATAGGGACTCGTTGAGCCAATTGTCGCGAGAGTTGCAAGGCCCTGTTCAAGCCGGTCAACTTCGCGCATCTGTGCTACTCGCATGGCACGCCGGCATTCTTCGACAACTTTGTCGCTGCTATTTCCACCCGCCTGCAATGCCCGGTTGAATTCGCGAAAGCCCGCTTCGAAAATGCTCGCCATGCCAATACTGCCGCCTTTCGCCCGTGTGGCGCTGCGGTACAAGGTATTGAGGTCACCACCTGACCAGAAAGCAGCCTCGAATTCATCTGACGCATCTCTTGTACGCCGAATCAGCCGCCGCTTGGTGAAAATGATGCTCCAGGACATGAGCGATGCGCCCAGGAGTAAGAGCATTACGATCTGTACGGGCATACTGGCTTCCCAAAGGAGGCCGATGACGGACATATCTGCGGTCATGATAGATTTTCCTCAAAAAACGTGCGCGGTATGCGTTTCGGTTTCATCGTGTCAGCGGCAAGGTACGCAGCGGTAACGCCTCCCTTTATCAACAGTTCGCCCTCCAGGCCGCCACGAAAAATATTCTGTTCGATCTCAAATGTTGCTCGACCAAGCCGGCTAAGCTTTGCCGTCACTATCAAGCTGTCGCCAAGCCGCGCCGGAATAAGGAACTTCGCGTTCGCCTCGGTCACAACGAGGATGCGATTTTCTTCATTCATTAATGTCACGTGGTCAACGCCCATTGCTTCCAGCCATTCCGTTCGCGCTCGTTCCATGAAGCGAAAGTAGTTGGCGTAGTAAACAACGCCTTGTGCATCCGTATCCTCGTAATAAACGCGTACCGGCAACGCAAAGGGTTTATTCATCAAAGGGCAAATCCTGATTCGCGGACGATGTCGGCGGCCGCAGACCGAAATGTAAATAAGCGTTTTTCGTCGCGACGCGGCCCCGTGCCGTGCGCATCATAAAACCCTGCTGTATCAGGTAAGGCTCCAATACGTCCTCAATAGTTCCACGTTCTTCACCAATGGCGGCCGCGATACTTTCGATACCAACCGGACCACCGTCGAATTTCTCGATGATTGTCTGCAGCAATCGCCGATCCAGTGCGTCAAAGCCATGCGGGTCGACTTGCAACACGTCCATTGCTTCCTCTGCTACCGTTCCGGTAACAACACCGTCGCCCTTCACCTCTGCAAAATCCCGCACGCGTCGAAGCAACCGGTTGGCGATTCGTGGTGTGCCACGAGAGCGCGTCGCAATGGCTTTGGCGCCCTCGTCTTCTATAGGTAGATTCAATATGCCGGCAGAACGTCGCGCTATGCCTTCCAAATCGACGGCTGAGTAGAACTCGAGGCGTTGTACGATGCCGAATCGATCCCGTAACGGAGACGTGAGCAAGCCCGCGCGGGTCGTTGCGCCGACCAGTGTGAACGGCGGCAAGTCCAGTTTGATCGAACGTGCGGCAGGCCCTTCACCAATCATGATATCCAGCTGAAAATCCTCCAGCGCCGGGTAAAGCACCTCCTCCACAACCGCACTTAGCCTGTGTATCTCGTCGACGAAAAGAACATCATTCGGCTCAAGATTAGTCAGTATCGCGGCCAGATCACCCGGGCGCTCAAGCACCGGTCCCGATGTCTGGCGCAGACCGACGCCCATTTCATTGGCAACAATGTGAGCCAGCGTGGTCTTACCCAGCCCAGGCGGGCCAAAAATCAGGACGTGGTCCAGAGCCTCTTCACGTCGGCGTGCGGCCTCAATGAAAATACTCATCTGCTGATTGACGCTGGGTTGACCGTGATAGTCCGCAAGTGTCTTCGGGCGAATTGCCCGGTCAAATGCTTTGTCGTCGCTGGCAGACTCGGCAGTCGTCAGGCGATCGTGCTCGACATTACTCATTATTGCACCGCCTGCTTTAGTGCCAGGCGAATTATGTCCTCGGCTGACTTGTCTTCGATATCGAGTTTCGCGATCAGGCTATTCACTTCTTTGGGCTTGTAGCCAAGTGCCACCAGCGCATCGACCGCTTCGTTTCGAGCGCTTGCCTCTATGGTTAACGGTGCGGATTTGCCGCCACCAGGAGCTGCCGCTTCAATCCGGTCACGCATCTCGATGACCAGACGTTCGGCGGTTTTCTTGCCAACACCGGGGATCTTCGACATCGATGTCGTATCTTCGAGCTCAACGCAGCGGCGAAAATCGTTTGTCGACATGGCTGACAATATTCCGAGCGCCAACTTGGCCCCAACGCGATTAACTTTAAGCAAGGTTCGGAACATCAGTCTTTCATCTTCGGTAGCGAAACCGTAGAGGATCTGGGCGTCCTCGCGAACCAGAAGATGAGTGTAGAGAAACAAGTCCGTTCCGAGCCCTGGCAGGTCCAGAAAAGTCGACATCGGCGTTTCGACCTCGTAGCCAACCCCGCCGCATTCAATGACGATCTGCGGCGCCTGTTTTGACGACAGTCGGCCGCGTAGAGAACCTATCATCGGGCACCTGCAATGGCATTATCGGTACCCAACTGGGTCTGGATACGCCGTTGGTGGCCATGACACAGAGCTGCGGCAAGCGCATCCGCCGCATCCTCGGCAGGTACGCCGTCCAGAGTCAGAATTGAAACAACCATGTGCTGCACCTGTTCTTTCGTTGCCGCACCCGTACCGACAACAGCCTGTTTAATCTCTCGCGGTGCGTATTCGTGGATTTCGAGACCGTGCGCGAAAGTCGCGCATATTGCTGCAGACCGGGCGTGACCGAGTTTCAGGGCACTGCCGGCGTTCTTGTGCATGAAGACGCTCTCGACAGCAACAATATCCGGGCGAAATTCGTCAACGATGCTCCCGATAGACTCGAATATTTGCCTGAGGCGATCTGCAAACGCACCGTCAATGCTCTTCACAGTGCCGCTCGCGACGTACGCCGCCTTGTCACCCACAAAATCGACAACGCCAAAGCCAGTCAGGCGGGAGCCCGGGTCGATTCCGAGTATGCGTTTTCTTGTCGTCAAATCAGTCTCAGATTTGTGCAAGTACTTCTTCGCTAATATCTGCGTTGCTGTAGACCTCCTGAACGTCGTCCAGGTCTTCAAGCACATCAAGCATCTTGATCATAGAGGTCGCCTCTTTGACCCCCAGTTCTGCACTGGTCGAGGCACGCATCGTGATTTGAGCGGAATCAGCTTCAGTTCCGGCAGCGATCATCGCGTCCCGTACCTGTTCAAAATCGCCAGGTGATGTCAAAACCTCAATAGAGCCGTCATCATCCGCAACAACATCCTCTGCGCCAGCGTCGATGGCCGCTTCCATCACTGTGTCTTCGTCGCTACCGGCAGGGAACATGATCTGCCCTACGTGGTTAAACAGGTAATTCACAGAACCGTCTGCGCCAAGATTACCGCCAAACTTGGTAAATGCATGGCGCACGTCAGCAACGGTGCGATTTTTGTTGTCCGTCAAACAATCGACCATGACGGCGGTGCCGCCAGGTCCATAGCCTTCATAGCGAATTTCAGAATAATCCGCACCGTCGGTCTCTCCGGCGCCGCGCTTGACCGCCCGTTCGATATTATCTTTGGGCATGCTTTGCCCTTTCGCCTTATCGACAGCGAGACGGAGCCTCGGGTTCGCGTCAAGATCACTGCCGCCCATCTTCGCCGCGATCGTGATCTCGCGGATCAGCTTCGTGAAGAGTTTGCCGCGCTTCTTATCCTGCGCACCTTTACGGTGCTGGATATTCGCCCATTTACTATGTCCTGCCATATCGCCCTGCTTCTACAATGCCCAAGTGAAACTCCGACCAGACAAGCTGGCCGAATCTGCGCGTATGATAACGGGTATTGAGCAAACAGGCACTTAACTGAAGTTTGGGAAATGTCGGCAACCGATACTGAAAAACAAGCGAACGACAGCGATACGGAGGATATCGTCGCCGAAGTGCGCCAATATCTCGCCGCGCTGCCGAATAAAGACGGGCTGGAGCTCGCGATCAATGAAGGCGAACAGATTGCTGCGATTATCAAACCGCTGGGACTGCCCGCCAGAATTGTTGCGGCCGTATATGCCTACCCGTTATTTCGCGAGAACATTCTCAAATCTAATGATCTACAAAACAATGAGTTAAATGATGTTTCTCGATTCATTATAGGCTTACAGCAACTAAACCAGTTCTCCTTACCCGCAAAATGGCAACCGGGTGAATCGCTGGCGGTGCAGCAGTCCGAAGCACTTCGTAAAATGTTGCTTGCTGTGGTTTCGGACGTACGCCTGGTACTCGTACGCATCGCTGAGCAATTGTTTCGTTTACGCGAAGCGAGAGAAGCGTCGCATGAGGTTCAATATTCACTCGCTATCGAGACCCGCGAAATCTACGCTGCGCTCGCCAATCGTCTTGGCGTCTGGCAACTTAAGTGGGAGCTTGAGGATCTGGCGTTTCGATACGTTGATCCCGATACCTACCGTGACATTGCAAAGGCGCTTAATGAGAAACGCACAGAACGGGAAGAATTCATTGAGGCGGTAAAAACACAGCTTCGAGATGAGCTGCAGACGAACGGCATCACGGCTGATATTTCAGGGCGACCGAAGCATATTTACAGCATCTGGCGAAAGATGCAGCGTAAAGACCGTGGTCTGGACTCGCTATACGACATCCGGGCTGTACGAATCCTCGTTGAGAACGTCAATGAGTGCTACGCGGCACTGGGTATCGTGCATAACCTCTGGTCCTATATACCGGGTGAGTTTGACGACTACATCGCCAATCCCAAGGAAAACGATTATCAATCGTTACATACGGCCGTCTTGGGGCCAGAAGGCAAGACCGTTGAAATCCAGATACGCTCGCATGACATGCACAATCACGCCGAACTCGGTGTAGCGGCGCACTGGCGCTACAAAGAGGGTGGTGCTGCACCGGCCGCCTTCGATCAGAAAATTCGCTTCCTGCGGCAATTACTCGAGCCAGCGGATGACGGTGCAGATCTTCTCGATCAGATTCGGGACGATTTCTTCGAAGACCGCGTGTACGCCGTCAGCCCCAAAGGTGATGTGGTTGAGTTGCCTGCTCTGGCGACACCACTCGATTTCGCGTACCACGTCCACACACAGGTCGGACATCGCTGCCGTGGAGCGAAAGTTAACGGCCGGATCGTTCCCCTCACCTACCATGTCGAGAACGGCGACCAGATTGAGATCATCACCGGGAGTCAGGCACACCCAAGCCGCGACTGGTTAAGTCCGAAGCTTGGGTATCTCGCAGGAGCCCGGGCCCGATCGAAAGTACGCAACTGGTTTCGACTGCAGGATCGCGATCAGCACTTGCGACAAGGACGTGAAATTCTCGACCGGGAATTGGCAAGATTGTCGGTAAAAGACGTTGCAACTGACCATATCGCCAAGCAACTGAAGCACAAAGACACGGAGGCGCTATGCGTATCGCTGGGTGCCGGGGACCTGACTTCAGCATCCATCGCCACTGCCCTGCAAAATCTTCGCGGCATCGAGCGGCCGGCGATCAAGACGCGACGAGTTTCAAAACGAAAAACCACCGCACCCAACTCCATAGCAGTCACCGGGGTCGGTGGTCTGTTGAGTAATTTCGCGCGCTGCTGCCGACCTGTGCCTCCAGAGGCGATCGTGGGCTATATCACCCAAGGACGTGGAATCAGCATCCACCGCCAGGACTGCGGCAACTTTCTGGGACTCAACAGAAGGCATCCGGAGCGTGTGCTGGAAACAAGCTGGGGTGATTCAGAGGCCGGCGCCTACCCGGTTGACCTGACACTGCATGCGTTCGACCGAAGTGGCCTGATCAGGGACATTAC
>JAJFKQ010000241.1 GCA_021773155.1 Woeseiaceae bacterium
GATCGAAATCAACAACCTCATCAGCATCTGCTGCCGGTTCATCGAAATCAAAGTCGACACCTTCCTGTGTCGCTTCGTCGTCCGCACCGAGGTCAATAACATCGGATGCGCCGCCGTCGTCCGCACCGAAATCCATGTCCAGTTCACCGGCTGCCTCGCCACTGTCATCAAATGACAGGTCAACCTCTCTAGCCAACCCGGCCACTTCGGCACCTGCAAACAAGTCGTGATCAGCTGCAATCTGCTGCCCCATAATCACAATCTTGTCCCAATCAGCACTCGTGCCATCGCCCACAGCCATCTTGAGGCGGGTCGCAGCATCAACAAAGGAATCACGATTGCCCCAGACGAAGTAAATTTCGCATAGCTTGGACATCAAAGACTTGTCGGATGGATCTGACTCCAGCGCGCCGTTAATCAGGTCGGCGGCCTGGTCATACAGGCCGTAGGCCATGTGGAAATCAGCCTCGGCGATTGGATCTGTCTGATCCAGGTTGACCGCCGTTTCACTGCTAAATGTATCTTCGAGAGAACCAAACGCCCCTGATGCCTCTCCCTCTCCTGCAGCAAGGTCTGCTGCTGGCGCTTCAATCGTATCTTCAAGTATCGGATGGACGCCCGAATCCTGCTCAACAACGACGATGGCATCTTCATCTGCCGACGCCTGCATCGTCGACGTGACGGAAATACTATCAGCCGTCATTTCGTCGGAATCCAGTGTCTCCCACGGCCGGTCGTTATCGTCGTCATTGTCGCTGTCGCGTCGCATGAACCAGATAAGTCCACCGGCCACCAGAACCAGTGCGCCAATGATGATGCCCCAGAAGCCTGTAAGGAATTCGATTACCGTATCGACAATGCTTTTGTCGCCACTGGATGACGGAGTAGAAATAACGTCGCTGGGCGTCGTCGTAATGTCGCTATCGACAACGTCGTCAGCGGTATCGTCAGCAACCTGCGTTTCTCCTGCATCATCGGCGATGATGTCGTCGATACCGGAGTCTTCCACGCTCTCATCGACACCCTGGTCGTCAACAAGCGTGTCGTCGACCAGAGAATCATCGGTCACATCTTCGACAGGCGCTTCGTAAACCTCACCACGAATATCGGCGAGTTCCTGCCGTAATGCCGCCAGTTCATTGTCCCGAATCTCGATCAGGGACTGCTGATTGGACACATCTGCGGCTTCCAGCTCGGAAATACGGCTCTCAATCTCCTGTTCACGAGATTGCGGTTCGTAAGTTGACGTATCGTCGTCATAGTCACCGCCGACCGGCTCTTCGTCGGGTGGTACCAGTGTCAGGCTTGGACGAGTTGATTGTCGCGGTGCTGTGTAGCCCGTACCGCCGCCCCAGACATTGTGCTGGCGCTGCACTTCACTCAGTGCGTCGCCACGGTTGATCTGAAATACTTCGTCTGCACTCGGTATACGCAAGCTCGCGCCCGTTCTTAATACATTGATATTGCCGCCAAATGCGTCAGGGTTGGCCTGATATATGGCCAGCATTGTCTGATTCATCGTCAGGCGGCCATCCGGTCGATTCCGAGCCGTGAGGCCCCAAAGCGTCTCGCCACGCTGCACAATCAGATCGCCGCCGTCAGTCGTACCGTAAGGCGAATCATCGACAGGAGGTTGCGGTCGTGGCTCAGGTGGTGACTCGTAACTCGAATCAGTAACGCCTGAATCCGTAAGACTTGTATCTGCAACGCTTGAATCCGCCGGTTGAGATGGTTGCGGTGCCGGTTGAGACGGTTGCGGTGCCGGTTGAGACTGCCGCTGTGTCGGCGATGGCGTTGGCTGACGTTGTATCTGGCCGCTATCGCTCGGCGTGCTGAGACGTGGTGCTTCAACCGCCGGTGCTTGCTGGGAAGACGGCGCCGCATAGGTCGGCGGATCGAGCAAAACAGTGTATTCACGCAGCAAACGGCCACTGGACCAGGTCGCTTCCACCAGGAAGGTCAGGAATGGTTCGGTGATCGGTGCTCGCGATCGAATTTGCACGACGCTGCCGGTTGCGCCGGCGCTAACCACGTTGAACTCAATGCCCTGCAAGAAGAACGGGCGATCGATACCGTAGCGGGAAAAAGTCTCGGCAGATGCCAGTGTAACGGCGAGGTCGCTCAATTCATCGGCGCTGGCCGACAGCAGTACGATTTCCGCTCTGAGCGGCTCGTTAAGCGCTGAATTCAGGTTGATGTCGCCAAGCCCAACGGCCCAAACCTCGCTCGTAAGCATCAGGACGAACAGCAGAGAGAGACGAGTAAAGCGTCGCGACATAATATATTTTCTCCAAACCCCAAAAAGACCCGTATTCGACATCCAGTCTGGGGCCGTTCATTGCCTGCGAACTATAGCCTAAAGATAGTTTTTTGCCAATATTTCAGCAATTTGGACACTATTTAGAGCTGCGCCCTTACGTATGTTGTCAGCCACTACCCAGAGGTCCAATCCGCGTTCGTGAGAGATGTCCTCTCGAATACGGCCAACGAAAACCGGATCCTGACCGGAGCTTTCGGTCACGGCCGTCGGATATTGACCCGGTTCGACGCCATCCAGCACCTTAATTCCCGGTGATTTCGCCAATAATTCGCTCGCAGCCTGTGCCGAAATCTTGTCTCGGGTTTCCAGATGTATGGCTTCAGAATGCCCGTAAAATACCGGGATGCGCACCGCCGTAGGGTTGACGAGTATGTCGTCATCGCCAAGAATCTTGCGGGTTTCCCAGACCATTTTCATTTCTTCTTTCGTGTAGCGGTTATCCATAAAGACATCGATATGCGGAACCGCGTTGAACGCAATCTGCCTGGCGTCGCCCTTGATGTCGAGCGGACGACCATTCAAAAGTGCCGTTGTCTGTCGCACAAGTTCTTCAACGGCGCTGCGTCCTGCTCCGGACACGGCCTGGTAAGTGCAAACGTTGATGCGCTTGATGCCCACCGCGTCATAAATTGGCTTTAGCGCAACGACCATTTGAATCGTTGAGCAGTTCGGGTTGGCGATGATGCCGCGACTCTTGTAATCCGCAATTGCATCAGGATTAACCTCGGGAACCACCAGTGGGATGTCATCGTCGTAACGAAACTGCGATGTGTTATCGATCACCACGCAACCTGCGGCAGCGGCCTGCGGTGCGTATTTTTCCGATATCGATCCACCGGCAGAAAACAGGCCTATCTGAACCTTGGAAAAATCGAACTCGGCGAGATCTTCCACATCCAGACGCCGATTGCCGAAGACGACTTGCTTGCCAACAGAGCGCTCGCTTGCAAGCGCGTAAACGTTGCCAACGGGAAAACTTCGTTCACTGAGAATCTCAAGTATCGATTCGCCGACGACGCCGGTCGCGCCAACGACAGCTATATCCAAGCGGTCCATTATCAAATTTCCGGTGTTACCGACTCCACGTCGGCATTTTGTGCGCGATTGCGCAGGTAGTGATCCATGATGACCAACGCAACCATCGCCTCGGCAATGGGTGTCGCACGCAGTCCAACGCAGGGATCATGGCGCCCCTTTGTCACAATTTCAGTATCTTTGCCTGCTTTGTCGATCGTCTTGCCTTTCACCGCGACACTCGACGTCGGTTTGAGCGCAATACTTGCGAGCAGGTCCTGACCAGAAGAAATGCCCCCGAGCGTGCCGCCGGCGTCATTCTTGTTAAACCCATCCGCTGACATTTCGTCCCGATGCTCGCTGCCGCGTTGTGTAATTGCGGAGAAACCAGCACCAATCTCTATACCTTTAACGGCATTGATACTCATGAGTCCGTGCGCGATATCTGCCCCAAGCTTGTCGAAGACCGGTTCACCCAGTCCCGGCGGCATATTGTTCGCCAGCACACTGATCCTGGCACCAATCGAATCGCCTTGTTCGCGGAGTTCATCCATGAATTTGTCGAGTTCTTCGACGCGTTCAGGGTCTGCACAAAAGAAAGCGTTATCGTCGATCGTCGCGAAGTCCTTCGCGGCAAGCTCTATAGAGCCCAGTTGTGACAAATAGCCGCGCACTTCGATGCCAAGACGCTCGAACAGGTATTTCTTGGCGATCGCTCCCGCCGCAACGCGCATGGTTGTCTCGCGCGCAGACGATCGGCCACCACCGCGGTAATCCCGAATGCCGTATTTCTGCTGATAAGTGTAGTCGGCGTGGCCCGGCCTGAATTTATCCTTGATGTCGCCGTAGTCTTTTGAACGCTGGTCCGTATTTTCGACCAGCAATCCGATCGGCGTGCCGGTCGTTTTGCCTTCAAATACACCGGAAAGAATCTTCACCTGATCCGGCTCATTGCGCTGAGTTGTGTGGCGATTGCGCCCGGGACGACGTCTGTCGAGATCACCCTGAATATCCGCCTCCGATAATTCCATCCCCGGAGGACAACCGTCGACAATGCAACCGATCGCCGGCCCATGGCTTTCGCCGAAGGTCGTTACCGTAAAAATTCGCCCAAAAGTATTACCAGACACCGCTATAAACCTCGTAAGTCGTTTTTTGTCAGCAAGAACACACCTGCCCCACCCGCTTCGAACTCGAGCCAGACGAACGCCACCCCGGGATACCTGGCTTCCAGCGCACCCTGGCTGTTGCCGACCTCACAGACGAGTATTCCATTGTCCGTCAGGAATCGCGAGGCATCGTGCAGGATCTTGTGTACTGAATTCAGACCATCATCCCCGGCGGCAAGCCCCAATGCCGGTTCATGATGATATTCGCTGGGCATCGACTCCAAGTCCTGCCGGTCCACATAGGGGGGATTGCTGACGATCAAATCGTACTTTTTGCCTTCCAGCGCCCGAAAAAAGTCAGACTGCACGGGTGTTACGCGGGCAGCCAGATCATGACGCTCTATATTAATCGCGGTCACTGCCAGCGCATCCGGTGAAATATCGACCGCATCGACGCTGGCGTCGGGAAATGCATGCGCAATCGCGATGGCGATACAACCACTGCCGGTTCCAAGATCCACTACGGCACGAACCTCCTCTGGCTCGATCCACGGCGAAAATTGCGCATTAATCAACTCGGCGAACGGGCTGCGTGGCACCAGAACACGCTCATCAACGTAGAATTCGTGCCCGGCAAAGAACGCCTGATTCAGCAAGTACGCAAGGGGTATTCGTTCACCAATACGACGTTCGGCCAAAGCGATCACTGTCGCAATCTGCTCGTCCTCAACAGTCACCGAATAGATGGCCGGTGCATCGTCGTGCGACAGGTGCAGGGCTGCGAAAACCAGCCAGGCCGCCTCATCCAGTGAATTGTCGGTACCGTGGCCATATGAGAGCTCCGCCTCATCAAAACGTGCAGCAATCGTGCGTATTAACTGTTCTATATCCATGTGCGACGGCGAATCTATCACGCTCAAGCCCCAACTGCCTGTAGAATTACCGGTTCGACAAATAACGTTCAAAGAACCTCGAATATCCAACATGAACCCTAAAACTCTGATCCTGGGAATCTTGCTCGGTAGCGCGCTGGCGGCCGGTATTTTCGTCGCGACAAGAGTCACGGCACCCGCAGAACCCCAATCCGCATTCATCATTCCAATACCGGGCGCATTGCCTGATTTCTCGCTGCTGGACCAGACGAGTGCAGCGGTTACAGCCGACACATTCCGCGGCCAGTGGGATCTGGTGTTTTTCGGCTTTACCAACTGCCCGGACATTTGCCCCACGACACTTCAGACTCTTGCCAATGCAAAGCGCGAACTTGCCGCGACCGGAGCAGAGACGCTACCTCGTATCGTGCTCGTGAGCGTCGACCCGGAACGTGACACGCCTGAACTGCTGGGCCAGTACGTGGACTATTTTGGCGAAGATAATCTTGCGGTCACCGGAAAACTCGAAGAAGTCACCAGGCTAACTGACGCCTTGGGTATCTACTTCGAGAAAGCGCCGACTGAAGACGGCAACTACGGCGTCGATCACTCCGCGGCCGTACTGGTCATCGATCCGAAGGGCGAGTTCCTGGCGCTGTTCAGTGCACCGCACGTCGTTGCAGATTATCTGCACGACCTGCCGATCGTCATGGATAGCCAATAATGAGATCGGTCGCTCTAATCGTCTGCCTGTTCGTCGCGGCCTGCGGCGGTGCGGAACAGGCGCCACTGATCGCGAGCGACATCGTTGTAACCGAGCCGCTGCCGGGAAGGCACATGAGCGCGGGCTACGTTTCGTTTACCAACAATACGAGTGATGCAATAAATATCACGCATGTAGTGAGCCCCGAATTCGAGGCTGTCGAGATGCATGAGTCATTGGTCGAGGACGGAGTCGCGAAAATGCGCCGCATTGAAGAGTTGGTGATTCCGGCGAATTCGAGCGTATCGCTGCAGCGCGGCGGCAAGCACCTGATGTTGATGCGTCCGACCGGTGCACTGGACACGGTTTCGCTTGGTTTCTACAGCGGTGACACCTTGCTCCTGAATGTGAACGCCCCGATTTCGCGGAGAAGCAACTAATGCTCGCCGGACTATTTGTCGCGTTGCAGTACCTGTTGCCACAGCACTTGGTGACCGCCCTGGTTTGGCGAATCGCACGAATTCGCCATGTTGCGACGAAAAATTTTCTGATAACGCGCTTCGTCGGTTTCTACGACGTAGACATCAATGAAGTAAAACTGAATGTGCCCGATGACTTCGCGACCTTTAACGATTTCTTTGTGCGCGAACTCGATGCCGACGCTCGGCCGATCGATAAAAGTGACAACAGCGTCGTTTCACCCGCTGACGGCACGGTCAGTATCGCTGACGTAATCCATGACGACAGCATCATCCAGGCAAAAGGACTCAACTACTCGCTCAGCGATTTGCTGGCAACAGACCTTGAGCAAGCCGCGGCGTATGTCGATGGTGCATTTGCGACTATTTATCTTGCCCCATACAACTATCACCGGGTACACGCGCCGTGGGATGGCGAACTGGTTGCCGCGCGATATGTGCCCGGCGACCTGTTCAGTGTTAATGAAGCAACCGTCACGCGAGTTGATGGTCTATTTCGACGTAATGAACGACTGGTCATGCATTTCAAGACAGACCGAGGCCCGGCGGTCCTGATTCTCGTCGGTGCGTTGAACGTAGGCAGTATCTCCACACCGTGGACGGGCGAATTGCGACCACGAAAACACGGCGTTGTAGACGTTCCTGACCTTTCGGGACACTCAACCATCTTGAAGAAAGGCGACCTGCTGGGTTGGTTCAATATGGGATCCACGGTGATCTTGTTATTGCCAGCCGGCGTCGCCACGTGGGATGACGACCTGCAGCCAGGCGAAACATTGCGTATGGGTGAGTCGATAGGCCAGCTGTCGGACGATCCAAAATGACAGACTGGCGGCCGACATCAGGGCCTGAAGTCGCAATAAGCAGGGCCGCGATGTTGCGACGTCTGCGTGCTTATTTTGATGCTGAATCAGTGCTGGAGGTCGACACCCCGGCGTTGAGTGCTACAGCGATCAGCGACGTAAATATCGAGAGCCTTGAGGTCGTCAGTGACCTGACCGAGGGATCGCTCTACCTGCACACATCGCCTGAATTTTGTATGAAGCGCTTGCTCGCGTCAGGCTATCCGGACAGTTACTCAATCTGCCGCGTCTATCGTGACGGTGAGGTCGGTCGACGCCACCAACCGGAATTCACGATGGTCGAATGGTATCGACTCGGTTTCGGCCTTGCTGACATCATTACGAACACGCTTAAGACAATCGCGATGGCATTGGATGACCCGACGCTTGCGGACGATGTCGTCGTAATCGACTATCGCGATGCGTTCATTGATGTCAGCAGTGTTGATCCACTGCAGGCATTAATCAGTGACCTGGCCGATGCAGCTGATGCTGACGATGAATTGCGACGTGCGCTGGGTGACGCGCGCGACGATTGGCTCGACCTGATCTTAACGACGAAGATCGCGCCAACATTCGGGGCAGACAAGTTCACCGTGCTGCAACACTACCCTGCAAGTCAGGCTGCGCTGGCGCAAATTTGTCCGGCCGATGCATCCGTCGCTGACCGTTTTGAAGTATTCATGGGACCGACAGAACTGGCCAACGGCTATGTGGAATTGACGGACGCCCGAATTCAGGCGCAACGTATCGCGAACGATCAGGCGATGCGCGAGTCGCGCGGCCAGGTAGTACGACCGCACGATCAGTCGCTGCTAGCGGCGCTTGAGTCGGGACTCCCCGCTTGTGCCGGGGTTGCAATGGGACTTGAACGCTTGCAAATGATGCACGATAAGACGGACGATATTCGCAACGTCATATCTTTTCCTTTTGAGACTGCAAATGACTGACCTGGATTTCCAACTGCTGGAGTCACAATTGCGCGCCGTGCTTGCCGACGAAACGGATGCTCTCGCAAGCGCCGGCAATTTCGTCGCGCTATTATACAACGCGATGGATGACATCAACTGGTTGGGAATTTATGTCTTGCGAGGCGATGAACTGGTGCTCGGACCGTTCCAGGGGAAACCGGCCTGCGTGCACATAGATATCGGTACTGGTGTTTGCGGCACCGCCGCGGCCACGTTGCAGACACAGCGTGTGGCGGACGTGCATCAGTTCGCGGGACACATTGCATGCGACGCAGATTCACGATCTGAAATCGTCGTGCCGTTGATGAGCAAAGGTCAACTTATCGGCGTGCTCGATATCGACAGCCCGACACCAGATCGGTTTACGGAGACCGATCAGCTTGGCGTAGAAAAACTGTGTGCGTCTTTTTGCGAGCTACAAGACTCCCGAAATTCTTTTATCTAGGGAAGCTCTGATAGTCAAAATCTGACCGGACAGACATTGTCAGAAGAGTCGGAAGAACGATGAGTGTTCGGCGCGGGGATACTGCTGGTACGCCAATGACTTCTCCACGACCCACAGTCGAATTCATTGGCGTACCAGCAGCATCTCGTCAGTCGGTCACGTATTTTGCTCAACCGTCTCAGCATTAAGCAGGTGCTGGTGCGGGATGGCCGGCGCTGGTGACTGTGGGTCGTGGAGCCGGCGTCGGCCATCCCGGACCAACACCGGATTAAGAGCTCGGCCGGTAACTAAGGACGCACTCACAAAGTCACAACAATTCAGTTATTAATCTCGATCAATTTGATAGTGTCTGTCCGGTCAGGTTTTGACTGTCACAGCAGTAAAGCACTATTTAACGCGCGACACATATTCCCGCGAGCGGGTATCGACTTTGATGATTTCATTCTGATCGACAAACAGCGGTACGCGTACGACGGCACCCGTTGACACGATCGCTGGTTTTACACCACCACTTGCTGTATCGCCCTTTACACCCGGATCAGTCTCGACAATCTCAAGCTCGACAAAATTCGGCGCGCTCACAATCAGCGGTGCATCGTTCCACAGCGTGATACCGCAAATATCGCCATCAGATATCCAGTCCTTGGCGTCACCCACTGCAGATTCGTCTGCAGCGTATTGCTCAAATGTGTCCGGCACCATGAAGTGCCAAAACTCACCATCCGAATACAGGTACTGCATGCTGGTATCCATAACATCGGCGGCCTCCACCGACTCGCCGGACTTGAAGGTTTTGTCGACCGTCTTGCCGGTTTTGAGATTCTTTATGCGAGCACGGTTGAACGCCTGCCCTTTGCCTGGCTTGACGAATTCGTTTTCAACAATAATGCAGGGGTTGCCGTCGATAAGAATACGAAGCCCTGATTTGAACTCGTTGGTGCTGTAATTGGCCATAAATATCGCTCTTTTAATGGTTCTGCCGGGCGGCGGCGAGGCGCTATGATACTAGAGTCCAGTCACGTCGCCAGCCGTATTTTCGGCCCTGACTGGGCCTGAAACGGTCCAAAACTTGATTCAGGTCACGGTTTTGACCTCCCAACAGCGACGCAAGGCGCAGCGGTGTCTAAACTGCCCCTTCGGTTAACAAAATACGGAAACCAGCGGAAGACAGCCGTTGCCAGGGAAAGTGATTTGAACGGGCGCCACAGCATCTCAATCGCCGTACTGACTGAAAATCAGGACGATGTCCAGGTTATAAACAGCGCGCTGCGAGACGCGGGTCACGCGGCGCATTGTCACTGGGTATCCACCCCCAACGAACTGGCTGACACACTAGACGCTGAAGATGTCGAGCTGCTGATCCTTAACTGCGACAACTACAAAGACTCGATTCGGCGGGTTATCAAGCAAAAAGACCGCTACAAACCTGAAGTCCCGGTTATTGCTACGCAGGAAACCGCCGACGAGGCGAGCATTCAAAAAGCCATGCAAGCAGGTGCCTGCGATCTCGTATCGATTTCGCGAAAGACGCGCCTTCAATCTGTCGTTTCGCGCGAATTGCGCGCATTGCGCGTCGAACGGGCACTGAACTCGACATTGAATTCGGCTGCCGAGTACAAGCGCCTGCTCAAAGATCAAATGGATTCGGCCGGCAGCTCGATTGCGCTGGTCCAGGAAGGAATCTTTATCGACGTCAACGACGCCTGGATGGTTCAATTTAGGGCCAGCAACCGGGACGAATTGATTGGCATGCCGATCATGGATACGTTTGATCCCGAAAGTCAGGCGGCGCTCAAGGGTGCCCTCGTCGCGACCGTCGAAGGCAAGTGGCAAACAGGTGAAACGCTCATCGTCAAGTCACGCCTGGACACTGGCGATAACGACGAACTGCATCTGGAATTTCGCGAGTTTGAATCTGATGATGGCCCCTGTGTGCAAATTCACATTGCGCCACAGTTAGAGGTTACGAACGAGCCAACCGAACTGGTGCATAAAGCGTTACAACGCGATCCGACAACGCTGTTTTTTCATCGAGCGCAGTTCATCGAAAGAATCACCAAGCGTCTGCATAAAAAGCTGGCGCAAGGTACGCATTGTCTGGTCTATATCAAACCCGATAATTTCGGCGAAGTGCTCGATAGGGTCGGCATCCTGCACTCGGAAGAAATTCTTGCGCAGCTTGCTGAAGAGATTCGTAAACACCTGCACCCACGTGATGTTGCCGGACGTTTTGAAGGGACCTCGATCATGGCCCTGTTGGAGAGGGGCTCTGCTCGCGACGCAAAGGTCTGGGGTAAGCAAATTTGTAATCATATCGAGAATTACACGTTTGAAGTTGAAGATAGCTCGACGCACATGACCTGCACGGTCGGCGCATGCGCAGTGAATGAAGTGTTTAACAATCTTGAAGAGTTCATCGCCGCGACTGTCAGCGCCCACAAGCTCGGCAAGGAAGCCGGTGGGAATGCTTCTTTCCTGGATGAAAGAGCTGAAGAAGACACGAAGCAACGCAAATTCGATGCGATTTGGGTCAAGCATTTGAAGGCTGCGTTGATGGAGGACCGATTCCGTTTGACACAGCTTCCAATTGCCGGTTTGCGCGGCGATTCGGTGAAAATGTACGACCTCCTGGTACGCATGATTGATGAACAAGGTAACTCCGTGCTGCCGTCCGAATTTCTGCCGGCAGCTACCCGCAACAACATGATGAAGAACATCGATCGCTGGATACTGCGATCGGCTGTTGATTTTTGTAACGAGAGCGATGCGGATCGCGTGTTCGTGCGCTTGTCCAAACAATCCATCATTGACGCGACGACGGCCTCGTGGATGGAGCAAACACTTGACGCTGAAGGGTTTGATTGTTCACGACTCGTCATACAAATTCCCGAGCGCGATGCTGCGAAGCATATTAAGCAGACGCGCGAACTCGTCAAGCATGCTCGCAAGCTCGGTATCGGTTTTGCACTCGAACATTACCGCCTCGATCAGGAACGATTCCAGATTCTGGACATCCTGAAGCCCGACTACATCAAGCTCGATGGCGGACTGATGCACACATTGATGACGGACTTGAATATGCAGGATGCGGTCAGCAAAGTCGTCAAGGCCGCACAGGAACGAAAGATAATAACCATCGCGGAGCGTGTCGAAAATGCAAATTCGATGGCCGTGCTATTCCAACTGGGACTCGACTTCATGCAGGGACATTATGTCCACGAGCCGGAAGTCGTGCTGCAGGAAGTTGAAATCGTTGCAACCAGCACGCTGGCTGATCTGGCGACTACCAGCGGGAGCTAGCCCGAATCGGTAAGAAACCAGTGCATAGTCCAATAGGACTGACTATTGAATTTCGCGGAGTGATTGAAAGTGAAGAAAGCAACAAGCAGAAAAAATCCGGCTAATCGTAGTATTCCGACCATCATCGCGGTCGGTAGCAGCCTGGTGGCATTACCGGCCGGCGCGCTGGAACTCGGTGAACTGACTGTCCAGTCACAATTGGGTCAACCACTTCGCGCAAGCATCGCCTATGCACTTGCACCCAACGAACAATTGTCTGACTACTGCGTCACGATGCGATCGGGCCCGTCAGTAAGTGGCCTGCCCGGCGTCGGCGCGACAACCGTGAGGGTTGCTAATGGCGTCATCATGTTGATGGGCAAAACGCCCGTTCGCGAGCCAATGATTTCCGCCCACGTTGTCGTAAATTGTCGCTACTCTGCAAACCTAAGTCGCGAATACACGTTATTCATCGACCCGTCGATTTCGACCCAGCCGGTAACAGCGACACCGCAGGCAGAGCCAATCGCCGTAACACCCGCTGCAATTGAGCGCCCCGTAACGTCCGTAAGAGCCGAACCTGTACAAAAGGACATTGGCGCAGCGACAAGTTACCAGGTGCAATCAGGTGAGTCCTTATCGAGGATTGCTCAGCGCATCGAGAATCGCTCTATCGGCCTGTGGCCTGCCGTAAATGCGATCTTCGCTGCCAATCCGGATGCGTTTATGAATAACGATCCGAATCAGTTGAAAGCCGGTAGCTGGTTATTCATTCCTGACTTTAACGGTAGTTCTGCCGTCGTTGCTGCACCTGAACCGGTTACAGATCCTGTTACCGAAGGTTCCGCGGCCTATGAGCCGACACCGGTAGTGGGAACTGCACACCGAGAGTTAGTGCTTGAAGAATCAGCACTTATCGAAGAGCCGATAGCCATAGAAGACCCTCTCGCTGACAAGACCAGCGACTTGCAGCCGGGCGACATCATTCTGAATACCGAGCTTGAGGGTCCAACTACAGCGTCGTCGTCGCCCAATGTTCCGACAGCCATCATTTCGACCAGGAACGTAAGCGCCGATGGCACAGCGTCACCGTCATGGCTAATCTGGCTCGCAGGAAGCGGCATTGCTCTTATTCTTGGACTGTTGATGTTTGGTCGCCGCCTGCGTGATCGCTCTGGCACAGCTCCAGCCGCGCCGCTGACAGACGAGATGCATCGGCGCTTTAGCGATACGCAAACTACCGACACGGAAAACATAGAAGCGCTTGGCGTTGACCTTGATATTTCGGATGATTTGCCAACGGAAGAAAATCTCATACTCGACGCAGATCTCGTGATCGGCACAGGTCTTGAGCACGGCGCGACGTCAGGTGACTCGGAAGACTTCGGTTTTGCGGCAGCAACGGAACTCGACATAGAACTGCCATTCGAGTCGGTTGCCCAGATATCCGATGAAACGGGTATTTTGCCCCCATTAAGAACGGACGAACACTCGATTCTTGAGAGCGAAGTGCTGCCAGAAGATGACGATTACGACATGTCTGTAATTGTCGATGCCACGAAAATGCCGTGGCCTGACGATGTCACGGAACGCGACCTGAAAGCAGTTGAACCTCCCCCCGATGACGAAATGTTGATCACTGATAATTGCGCCATTAGCGAAGAGGTCGACTACAAGGTGATTGAGCAGGACTACGAAGACGAGTTGACCGCCACGCAAGTAGTGAATAAGGAAATCGCTCGAGCCGCCACCGAACTTGCGGTACGCATGAAAAACAACAGTGACGATAGCGAAACAACTGCCCCGCCGCTGGCGACTGTCACTGAACTCGACATCACAGCTCAGATGCTCGCACAGAACGATGAAATTTCGGATCTCGGCGATACAGATCTTAACGAAGCGATCACCGTGAACACAGCGGCCGATGACGAAACTGTCGAAATGCCGGTTGAATCCGGCAAAGCCAGCTAGCGCCTATGGCACGCCGATCAGTCGCTCAACCTTGCGCCATCCCTTCGGTAGCATGCTGCCGCGCAGGGCGCGGTCGCCGTAGTAGTCGTCCAGATCGTTCCACTTGATAGTCATCATGCGGGTACCTGTCTGGACCTGCAATGAACCATCCTCCGGAACCACTGCGGCGGCTACCATGGTTTCCTCACCGCTCTTGTACTTCGGTCCGGGAATATTGATCAGCTTGTTACCCTTACCTTTGGCCAACTCCGGCAACTCTTCCACCTCAAACAACAACAAGCGCCCCGTCGAGCTGACGGCGGCAATAAGACATTCGGTCTCCGCGGGAACCGGGGCGGGAACTACCGCTTTGCCACCCTGCGGCACGCGAAGCACTGATTTTCCTGCCTTGTTGCGTGAAACAAGATCACTGAGCGTCGCAATGAAGCCGTAGCCCGCGTCACTCGCCAGCAAGTACTTCTGTTCATTGGCACCGATCATTGCGCCGCAAAAAGCCGCCCCGTCGGGTGGCTTGAAGCGACTGGACAACGGTTCGCCCTGCCCACGAGCTGACGGCAGGGTGCCCGCTATCACGCTGTAAACGCGCCCGGTACTGTCTATGAACATCGCCAGTTGATTGCTGCGTCCCTGCGCCGCCGCAAGATAAGCATCGCCAGACCGATAGTTCAGCGTTGTCGGATCTAACTCGTGACCTTTCGCTGCGCGTGCGTATCCGGCTTGCGACAACACGACCGTTACCGGCTCGCTTGCTACCAGCTGTGTTTCGTCGAGTGCTTGAGCAGCTTCACGTTCAACAATTTCGGTACGACGGTCATCGCCGTAGGCCTCAGTGTCCTCGAGAATCTCTTTTTTGATAAGCGTCTTCATACGCGCTGCACTGTTGAGGGTTTTTTCCAACAGGTCGCGTTCCTCATTCAGCTCATCCTGCTCGCCCCTGATCTTCATTTCTTCAAGCTTGGCAAGATTGCGTAAGCGCAAATTCAGTATTGCTTCAGCCTGGATATCGGAGAGCTTGAAGCGCTTCATGAGAACCGGCTTGGGTTCATCCTCTTCACGAATAATCGCGATAACTTCATCGATACTTAAGTACGCGACCAGCAGGCCATCGAGAATGTGCAAACGGTCATTGACAATCTGCAGGCGGTGGCCGAGACGATTGGTGACCGTTTGCTTGCGAAACTTGAGCCACTCTTTAAGAATCTCGAGCAAGTTGAACATGCGCGGGCGCCCGTCAAGCCCGATGATGTTCATGTTGACGCGAACGGTGCGCTCCAACGAGGTCGTTGAGAACAAGTGCGACATCAACTGCTCAACATTGACGCCACGCTTTTTGCTAATCACCAGGCGCGTTCGTTCCTCATGATCTGATTCGTCACGAAGATCGTCGACTTGCGGTAATTTCCTGGCGCGCATCTGAGCGGCTATCTGTTCCTGCAACTTCGCACCAGAGATTTGATGTGGCAACGCAGTAACTACGATATCGCTGCCTTCCATCTTGTAGGAAGCGCGCAGTCTTAATGTGCCGCTGCCGGTCTCGTAGATTTCCTTAATGTCTGCCGCTGACGAAACCAGCTCGCCGCCAGTCGGGTAGTCAGGACCTTTGATATGTTTCATCAAATTAGTGACGGTTGCTTTCGGCTTGTCGATCAGATGAATCAGCGCACTCGCCACTTCGTTAAGATTGTGCGGCGGTACATCCGTCGACATACCGACGGCAATACCGCTGGTACCGTTAAGTATCAAATTCGGCAAACGCGCCGGTAGCACGACGGGCTCTTTGAGCGTGCCGTCAAAGTTCGGCGACCAGTCGACGGTGCCCTGCCCCAGTTCCTGCAGCATACTTTTCGCATACGGGGCGAGACGTGACTCCGTATAGCGCATGGCGGCGAATGACTTGGGATCGTCGGTCGAGCCCCAGTTACCCTGGCCAATAACGATGGGATAGCGATAGGAAAAGTCCTGCGCCATTAACACCATCGCTTCGTAGCAAGCCGAATCGCCATGCGGGTGGAACTTGCCGATAACATCACCGACGGTACGCGCGGATTTTTTTGGCTTTGACGAGGCTGACAACCCCAGCTCGCTCATCGCGTAAATGATGCGCCGTTGTACTGGCTTCAGGCCATCACCGATCTGTGGCAGTGCTCGATCCAGAATGACGTACATCGAGTAATCGAGATACGCCTGTTCCGTGTAGTCCTTGAGCGCTTGTTGTTCGACGCCCTCAAGATTCAGACTGTTTTGCATGTCACTCATACCTCGGTTAGGGAAGTTGTGGCCCATTCAGTGTATCTCTGCGCCGCCTGAAGCGCGCAGATGCAAGGCGTTGCTTCGCCGGCAATGGCCCGGTCCTTGGCAAGAAGCACAACGCCGAGTGCCGGGCGGGCCGTAGGCCAGAGATTCACTGAATGGGTCACAGCTTCCCTAGATTGCCTTTGGATTCCAGCCAGCTGCGACGGTCTTTCGAGCGCTTTTTCGCCAGCAGCATATCCATCATCTGGTCCGTCTTGTCCCGCGCGCTAATCGTCAGTTGTACAAGTCGTCGTGTATCACGATGCATTGTTGTTTCACGTAGTTGTTCGGGGTCCATTTCGCCAAGGCCTTTGAAGCGAGTCACGGTCACTTTGCCTTTCTTCTTTTCTGCTTCGATGCGATCGAGGATACCTTTTCGTTCGCCCTCATCCAGCGCGTAAAATACTTCCTTGCCGACGTCGACGCGGTATAACGGCGGCATCGCGACATAGATATGGCCGGCCAATACCAATTCGCGGAAGTGCCTGAGGAACAATGCGCACAACAATGTCGCGATATGCAGGCCGTCAGAATCTGCGTCAGCCAGTATGCAGACTTTGTGATAACGCAGACCGCTGATGTCGTCGCTGCCCGGATCGACACCGATGGCAACCGCAATATCGTGAACTTCGGCTGATGCGAGAATCTCCGCCGTCTCGACTTCCCAGGTATTCAGGATCTTGCCTCTAAGCGGCATGATCGCTTGCGTGAGTCGGTCACGCGCCTGTTTCGCTGAACCGCCGGCAGAATCACCCTCCACCAGAAACAGCTCGCAAAGCTCCGGTTCCTGCGAACGGCAATCCGCGAGCTTGCCGGGCAATGCCGGTCCCGACACGATTTTCTTGCGAACGACTTTTTTTGCTGCCTTAAGACGCCTCTGAGCCTTACTAACTGCCAGTTGTGCGATCAGGTCACCCGTTTCCGGGTACTGATTGAGCCAGACCGAGAAACTGTCCTTGGTGATGCCGGCGACGAACGCCGCAGATTCTCGAGATGACAAGCGTTCTTTTGTCTGGCCCGAGAACTGCGGGTCTTCGAGCTTGGTGCTCAGCACAAAATTCAGGCCATCCCAAACGTCCTCAGGCGCAATCGCCACGCCACGCGGCAGCAGGCTGCGGAATTCGCAAAATTCGCGCAGCGAGTTCGTCAGGCCAGTACGCAAACCGTTAACGTGTGTGCCGCCCTGCGGCGTCGGAATCAGATTAACGTAGCTTTCCGTGACGCTCTGGCCGCCGTCCGTCGTCCAGACCAGTGCCCAGTCGATGGTTTCGTTGTTGCCTGTGACGCTACCGGCGAATGGCTCCGCCGGTAACGTCTCACCGCCACCGATTTCCTCCAGCAGATACTCCTCGAGGCCACCGGCGTAACACCACTCAATTTTTTCTTTGGGCGTCTCGACCTTGAGTCGCACGGTTACGCCCGGGCAAAGAACAGCCTTGGCGCGCAATACGTGTTTGAGTTTGTTGACCGAGAATTTGGCGGAATCGAAGTATTGCTCATCGGGCCAGAAACGAATCGTTGTGCCCGTATTCGCCTTGCCGACCGTGCCAACAACTTCCAGCTTGCCGCACTTCTTGCCGCCGACGAAGCTCATGTTGTATTCCTTGCCGCCGCGACGAATCCAAACTTCGAGGTTCTTTGACAATGCGTTTACAACCGATACCCCAACGCCATGCAGGCCACCTGAGTACTGGTAGTTTTCGTTGTTGAATTTACCGCCGGCATGCAGGCGCGTGAGGATTAGCTCGACGCCCGGAATCTTCTCTTTCGGATGCTTGTCGACGGGCATACCGCGACCATCGTCCGACACCTCAAGTGATCCATCTTTGTAGATTACGACTTCGAGTTTCTTACAGTGGCCCGCAAGTGCTTCATCAATGCTGTTGTCGATGACTTCATGGGCCAAATGATTTGGCCGCGAGGTATCGGTGTACATGCCTGGCCGGCGCCGTACAGGCTCCAGCCCGCTAAGGACTTCGATGTCCGCAGCGTCGTATCGTTTGCTCATCTAGTAGTCAATCAGCCAGAAAAATGCCCGGCGGCAGTTTAGCCTGAATGGCTAACCGGTGCACCCGCAATATCTGCCCGATCAAACTTGTGCAGTGAGATCGTTTAGCAGGGATTCGCGGATGTTGTCGGCGACGGGACTAATCTCAACTGAATAGTTTTCGTGATCGATACCCGCTATCAGCGATGCCCCTGACTTGAGCGCCGCTGCTTGTTCGGGTGGAAACTCGAAGCGCATGAAATGCACAGCGGACGTTTTGTGTTCATCGGCACGTTCCAGGTCTTCATCAGAAATGGCGAACACGCGGCTAAAGTCTTCAACCTGAACATAAACCCGATCTTCAATGCCCACCAACTTCTCGAGCATCGCCTGGCGCTCCTCGGCTTCGGGAAACTCGATCATAAAGGTCGCCTTCCAGTTTGATCCATCTGGAATCAACGGGTTGTAGGCCTCAAGCTCTTCGTTGATTCCGTCAGCCTCGAATATGCGTTCGATACGAAGCATTTCCTGTACCTGGTACTGCATTGTCAGCCGGTCTTCAAAATACAAAGCGGCATTGGTGCCGAGATCCAGGCGACGATCCTTCTTATGCGCCATAACCCGGTCGCGAAACGCTGAGCGTTCCTCAGCGTATTGCTCCAGACTCATTAGATCTTTACGTGTCAGTTTTTCCATTTCAAATCTTTATATTTCAGATGCCGTAGGCGGTGCGTAGCAAAGTCATCGGGTTATTCGCATTATGCTCATCAACTTCCTGGGCGATCTGCTCGGCGGCCATCGGACAGTCACTCACAAAGTGATCAGCCTCGGCACGCTTGAGTTTGTTGACGACAGGTCTTGCTATCTTTTTCGAGATTTCATAAAACTCTTTCTTAACGCCGTAGGTACCGTCATGCCCTGAACAACGCTCGATCACTTCAACCTTGGTGTCCGGGACCAGGCACAGGACATCTCTGGTCTTTAGGCCAATGTTTTGCACTCTCAAGTGACATGGCACCTGATAGGAAACTTTGCCGAGCGAAGACTTGAACTCGGTCTTCAGCTCGCCATCCTTGTGGCGCAGCATCAGATATTCGAACGGGTCATACATCGCGTCGCGAACTTTCGCGACCTGCGAATCATCCGGGAACATCAGCGGCAATTCCTGCTTGAACATCAGCGTGCAGGACGGAATCGGCGTCACGATATCCCAACCATCATCGACCATCGCGGCGAGAATCGGAATATTGATGTCTTTGGCCTTTGCGACCGCCTCCAGATCGCCGAGTTCGAGCTTCGGCATGCCGCAGCATGTTTCCTTCTCTGCCAGCGCCATGGGAATGCCATTGTGTTCAAAAACAGCAACCAGATCTTCGTCAATCGCGGGATGATTGCGATTGCCGTAACAGGTTGTGTAGAGCACGACCTTGCCGCGCGTGTTTTTTGTCGGTTTCACATCGACAGGGTTTGCGCCTTCGAGCCGGGCCAGGCGCTTGCGGGCTGTTTTCGAGTGATATGCCGGTACGGGTGCTTTGTGATGAACGCCGAGTGTCGCCTCAAGAAGCTTGCGCCCTGCCTTGCTGCGATTAATTGCGTTCACAGCTTTGACCACAACCGGGATGCCCGCGAGTTTTCCAACCCTGTCCGTTGCGCTCAGGATCTTGGCGCGCGCGGACGCGCCTTCTTTCCTGAAGCGAACTGCCTTGGCGCGCAGCATCAAATGCGGAAAATCAACATTCCATTCGTGCGGCGGGACATAAGGGCACTTCGACATGTAGCACATGTCGCAGAGGTAGCAGTGATCGACGACATCCCAGTAAATCTCTTTGGGAACGCCGTCGACTTCCATCGTATCCGACTCGTCGACCGCGTCGAACAGGGTCGGAAACGAATTGCAAAGATTGAAGCAGCGACGGCAGCCGTGGCAAATATCGAAGACGCGATCAAGCTCCTCAAAAAGAGGGGCATCAAAGTAGAAATCTTCAGACTGCCAGTCAAGCGGGTGCCGGGTAGGCGCCTCAAGACTGCCCTCACGTCTTCCGCCAGACAAGCGACTTAGTCGTCGAGCGAATCGAGTGCTTTTTGGAAGCGGTTGGCGTGTGAACGCTCAGCTTTGGCCAGCGTCTCAAACCAGTCAGCGATTTCGTCAAAGTCTTCATCACGTGCCGTCTTGGCCATACCCGGGTACATGTCGGTGTACTCGTGGGTTTCGCCGGCGATCGCAGCAGCAAGATTCGCTGATGTCGGACCGATCGGCAGACCTGTCGCCGGATCACCGGTCTCTTCCAGGTACTCAAGATGGCCGTGCGCGTGGCCGGTCTCACCTTCCGCAGTTGAGCGGAAAACGGCCGCTACATCGTTGTAGCCTTCAACATCGGCCTTTGCTGCGAAATAAAGGTAACGGCGATTTGCCTGCGACTCTCCAGCAAACGCGTCTTTAAGATTCTGTTCTGTCTTACTGTCTTTTAGTGACATTATCCGGTTCCTCAGGTGAGAATGGTTCTTATTAGAATGATTCTAAGAAGCAGCCACTCTAGTCCCCGATTTATGCACTGTCAACTACGAACCATTGACCTTCAATTGGGCCGCCTGTAGCGTAGCGGCAGTGACGACAATGGACAGAAAAAATGGCCGCTACTAAGAAATTTGATCTCGAAAAATCGCTCACCAATCTTGAAGAACTGGTTGAAGAACTTGAGTCTGGCGATCTGCCACTTGAGACGGCGATGAAGAAATTCGAGGAAGGCATCAAACTCACACGCGGCTGTCAAACAGCACTTAAAGAAGCCGAACAAAAGGTCCAGATACTCCTAAAAAGCGCCGGCAGCGAAGACCTCGAAGACTTCGAAATCGACGAGGACTAACTACGCTGCGGACTAGTGATGCTGGTTACGGCAGGCCTCTTGATTCGCCTGTGTTTCGTGAAGAAGCAAAAGGCCTGCCGTAACCAGCATCACGAATCGTCATATAATTTTGGTCGGCCGCGTTCTTTTAGCTATTCGGACATCAATTCCATCAAAGCTACGATTGTTGACTCTACACCTGCCGTTACTGATGGCTCCGGTGAGATTTTGAACAATGGTGAATGGTGGCTAGGTACAGCCTCGCCACCTGCCTCTTCGATGTCAAAGGCTTCCTGCGGTGTTCCGCCGATAGCCCAGTAGACACTCATAATGTTCGGATTGACCGTAAAGAACGGGAAATCTTCGGCGCCCATACCTTTAGTGGGAATATCAACAACAGCTTCGTCGCCCATGTTTTCGCTCCATGCCTGTTTCAGGCGGCGGGCGAGTCCTGCGTTATTTGTTGTTGGTGGCACACTCTCATTTGAGACAATGACTTCCGGCAATTTGTCGTCCGGGAGGCCGGCGACACGACCCATGTTTTCAGCGATGCGCTTGATTCCGTTCAGAAGTAACTCACGCGTTTCCGGGTTTGTATTCCGGACTGTCAATTGTAAGTGCGCGCGATCAGAAATGATGTTGTGCTTGGTGCCCGAATGGAATGATCCGACAGTAACCACACCAGACTCTCGAGGCGATAACTCCCGTGCCACCAGCGTTTGCAGTGCCATCACGATCTGGGAACCCAGTACGATCGGGTCCTTGCCCCGATGCGGGGACGCACCGTGTGCGCCGATGCCGTGAATAATGATGTCGACTGTATCTGCGCCCGCATACGGACTGCCTTCGGAGACGTTGATTACGCCAGCGACATCGGACGATGAAACATGGAACGCCAGTGCGTAATCGGGTGTACCAAACCGGCCCCAGATATCATCATCGCGCATTGCCTGGGCGCCCAGCACCCGTTCTTCCGCGGGCTGCACGACCAGCATCAAGGTGCCTTTCCACTCGTCTTTGTGTGCAGACATATGGCGTGCTGTGCCAACGAGACTCGTGATGTGAACGTCATGACCACACGCATGCATCGTGTGAACCATATTGCCCGTGATCGGATCTTTTTGTTGCGCACGTGAGGCGTTCTCAAGTCCGGATTTTTCCTCAACCGGCAGGCCATCCATATCGGCACGCATCATGACGAGTGGCCCCTCGCCGTTTTCCAAAATTGCGACTACACCGGTACCGCCGACGCCTTCAGTAACCTCAAAGCCAGCGAGGTTGAGTTCCAGTGCCATTCGGCGCGCCGTTTCGTTTTCTACGGTAGAAAGCTCGGGGTTGCGATGAAAATGGTCGAAAAGACTTGCGAGATACCCGTCATAATCGG
>JAJFKQ010000242.1 GCA_021773155.1 Woeseiaceae bacterium
CATGCCGTCGACATGAATAGCGGAGTCGATGATCGCATTGGTGACGCTACGTAAATACCATTTCAGATTGATGAGCTTCATGAGCGGGTCGTGATCGAGGTAACCTTCGTCAATCATCATTTGTTCTGCATACACTCCCCAACCTTCCACAAAGGGTCCGGACCAAAGAACCGAACGCAGTGCTGAGGGATATCGATTACTCAACGCGATTTGCAGATAGTGGCCTGGTACCCCTTCGTGAATGGTCAGGTCCTGAATCGAGTACATGTTGTACTCACGCAAGAACGACTGCACTTGTTCATCCGTCCAGTCAGTGGGTAACGGGGCGACGGCATAGAAGGCGGGCTGATCTCGATCAAGCGGTCCAGGCGGGTCGAGGTAGGCAATGCTCACACCACGTTGGAACTCGGGCATGATGATGACCTCAACGGGTTCATCCGGCATTGTGACGATATTTTTTTCGATGACGAAATCGATCGCCTGCTGTAGCTGCTGTTTCGCCACCGCCACGATACCGTCGCGCGGCGGCAAAACCGAATATGCCTGCTCAAGTGCTGCGCGAATAATTGCCTGCTTGTAGGACTCGTCCGGATCGTCGGGAAACGCTGTGTAGGGGTGTTTCTCGAGATAGACCGTCTTTGCAACTTTGTACATTTCGTCGCGTACCGCCGCGTATTCCTGTTCGGCACGGGCGGTAATTTCCTTGCGATTCAATGGTGAGTTCAGAGTAAATGCGAGCTTGATGTCATAGAGCTCCGCACCAATTCGGAAGTCGCCGGCAGCACGAGGCAGCAGCTCCTCCTCAAGCCAGGTCTGGTGATCTGCGACTGCGTCTTTGGCGATCTCAATGGCGGCAGCGAGTTGCGCCTGATCCTCGGCCGATAAAGCAACCATCTCGGGGATGATCATGGTGTCGATAATTGACGTTAGCCCCGGGTTTTGGGTAATAGCAGTTTCGGCGTGAATCTTTGGTACACGCTCAGGTTGCAACGCTTCCCGAGCCTGTTCGAAAAAACGTGGAATTTGCAGGAGCCGCGCAGTCACATTTCTGAGTCGGGTTTCCACTGCAGCGAAGTCCCGCGCGACGAGCGAGTAAATCGAGCCGCCGGACAGGTTCGTGTAATACAGCGGATTCCATGCCCACTCCTGCAATTCATCCATTGACCAAAGATCAGACCTGAGCTGATTCATCAGTATTTCTGCATCAATCTGATTGGCCGGAGCCATATCGTCCGGGTCCAGCGCTTTCAGCGCCATGGTGTATTCGACGAGGAGTTCGCGATTGTTCGCGCGCGCTGCCGCGTCGACATTGTCGAGCCTGTCATCGGCACTGTGATCACCGACAGAGGTCGCGAACACCGGTGAGAAATTCACCAGATCACTCAGGTATTCATCGGCGAGATTTTGAAATGCCTCATCGGTCGCGGTCGCGGCGGATGCGACCGCACCGAGAAGAAGAACTGCAACAGACAGAAGAACGCGTTTCACTGCGGTACCCCGGACAGCTTCGATATGCAGCAGACCTTAGCACGGCCGCGACTTAGCTGTAATATCGGCTTATGCTCCGAATCCTGCAAGCTTTACTGCTGGCATCCTGCCTGACCGCATCGGCGATTTCACCGGCGGACGGTAATCTTCCTGCATCACTAATTCGAATTCCAGAGTCTGTTACGACCGTATTCGTCGCAGAAACCTCGACAGCCAAATTCCATCGCTTTGAAAGATCAGGCAATGGCATTGTTCATAGCGGGAGTTTCTACATGTCGATCGGTGAAGAGGGCGCGGGAAAGAATCGCTCGGGCGACAAACGAACACCACTCGGTGTGTACTTTGTGACGGAGCAGCTCGATACCAGCAAACTGCATGAGAAGTATGGCGTAACCGCTTTTCCGCTGGACTACCCCAACGCCTGGGACCAGCTAGCTGATCGCGATGGTGATGGCATTTGGGTGCATGGCGTCCAACCTCAGGGCGGACGACGACGCGAGAGGGATACAGATGGCTGCATCGCGTTAGCGAATAAAGACCTGAGAACGTTGACTGCCGAGTTTGAGGACAACGTGACGCCGGTACTGGTTACGAGAGCAGTAGCCTGGGACGAAACGTCAGACAATGATGCGATAAGAAACGAACTTGAAAATCGAGTCGCCGAATGGGCGGCCAGCAAAGCAGATGGTGATCTCTTTACCTTCCTGTCATTTTACGACAAAGACTTCGAGCGCTGGGGAATGGATAAGTCAGAGTGGTCCACTCTCAATTTACAGTCAGCCAGCCAAAGGGCAGCTCACGATATAGCTACCAGTGAATTGCTGTTGCTAGCTTACCCTGAGGAAGAGGGCCTGTACCTCAGCCGATTTCGGCAAACCGTCAAAGACGGCGAACGAGAAATCGAATCCGTGACCCGCCTGTACTGGCGCCGCGATGCGGGCGGCACCCTGAGAATCATCGCCGAGGATAATGGCTAACGACGAGAGCTCGGCGCAGGGATGCGGCTGTTGTGCCAATGAATTCGACTGTGGGTCGTGGAGACGGCGTCGACTATCCCGGACCGACACCGGATTAAGAACTTCGCTAGCGAATTCCCTCGCGAGCAGTGAGCTCGTCGATGACTTCGATCAACTTCGGATAACTGCCTGCGGAACCCATGTCGGTGCGGTACTTGCCGTTGACGATGATCATCGGAACGCTGGCGATGCCGTAACGTCTAGCGAGATCCTGAGCAACACGCAGTGCCTGATTAACCTCGAATGAACCCCAGGTGCGGTTGAAGTCTTCTTCGCTCACGCCAACGCGTACGAACAATCGTCGAATGGCATCCTCTGATGCCAGGCGGTTGCCGCGGCGGTGGAATTCCTCAAACACCATCTCGCGAAATGCGATCTGATCTTTAAGTATGCCTGTCTGGGCCAGGTAAAATTCGGTGTAGTAAAGCTGTGCATGCATCAGCGCAAGCTGATTAAAGATCGCTGGAATTCGAACCAATCGAACGTTCGGATCCTTGTTTTCCGCCCACTGATTTACGTAGGGCTCAAGAGTGTAACAATGCGGGCAGCTGTACATGAAAACTTCAGCGACCTCGATCTTGTCCGCGCCGCCAACGGTAGGCTGCGTCGGGATCAGGCGTGTGTAGTGCTCGCCCTCTTTATACTTCCAAATTCTTGCGGTAGCGGCGGTATCGTCGGCTTGCGCCAATACGATAGCCCGATCTTCCGGCTCAGCTACGGCTGCTGACTCTTCGACAACTTCAAGAGTTTCGGTGGCGGGAGCAGAACTTTCGGCGGTCTCGGTGGCAGCTTCAGTTGTTTCAACTTCAACGGCAGCAGTTGCAGCAGCAGCCGGCTCAGCAGCTTCTTCCTCGCTGCAGCCAGTGTTGATGAGTCCCAGTGCGGCCAATGCGGCCAGTGCGGTAACGCGATTTAGTATTTTCATGCTTACTTGAGACCCTGTATGTATGAAGAAAGTGCCGCAATATCTTTCTCGTCCAGATTTGCTGCGATATCCCTCATGATCGGGGTCTTACCGTCGGTCGTACGCGTAGCGCTTGCATAGTCGTTCAATTGCTTGGTCGTGTAGGCAGCATGCTGTCCATTGAGAGCCGGATATTTTGCTGCCGGATTGCCGCGCCCTGTCGGGCCATGGCAGGCGAGGCACGCCGAAGCCTCGTCTTTCTTTTTGCCGCCGCGGTATAGTGCTTCACCACGCTCGAGAAGTTTCTCGTCCGCCACGGATTGCGCTGCTGCAGGCATACTCTCGAAATACACCGCGAGATTTGCCATATCTTCGTCGGCGAGCATCATTGCCTGGCCGGACATCAGTGGATCCTTGCGGGTTCCGTTCTTAAAGGCTTGCAGTTGCGCCAAAATATAGGGTGCATTCTGACCGGCAAGATTTGGCCACACCGGGCTTGCGCTGTTGCCGTCGGCACCGTGGCACGCGCCACAGGTTAGCGCTCGTGCCTTGCCGGCTTCTGCCGACCC
>JAJFKQ010000243.1 GCA_021773155.1 Woeseiaceae bacterium
AGCTACGTTCACGCGATCCATACCTTCCAGCCGTTCGACGAGGACGATGTTGCGGCGGCTGACGATCCGGTCTTTGACGCACGGAATGCTCAGCACAAGAACCACGTGTTCCCGTACTTCACGGCATTAGCTTGTGAAGGCTGTCACCTGCCTGGCACATACGATGTGCCCGATCAGTCCAAGTCCATGCCGGGCGTTCTCGCGGCATCCTGGGACATCGCTGACAGGAACATCGGTACAGTACCTGAAGCTGTTACCGGGCCCGCTTCCAGAGCTTGCGGCGCTTGCCACCGGGCTAACATGATTATTGAAGACCGGGCTGGTGATCTGGCGTCATTTAACGCACATACCGATGCCTTTGGTACGCTTGAAGAAAATGATGATGATGACCTGATCCTGTTCGGCATCATCGACAAGATTATGAGTATGTTCGAGTAAACAAGGCAAATCGTTACAATGACTGGCCGGGAGAGAAATCTCCCGGCCTTTTTGCTGTTTTTCTATATAAATCACTGTAATGCAGAACACGAAAACTCAACACAACAAGATACGTACATCTACGGGCGCGTGAACGGAGATCAGCTATTCCGATCGCTGGACTTTGCCTGCAACATAGGAGATAAGTTACAACAAGAATGGCGGAATAATTAAGCGTGCCGCCAAAAACAAGGTGGGGACAGATCATGGCTAGCTTCAAAAACTCCTTCTCTCGCATTGCGACCCTCATGTTTCTCAGTCTCGTTCTTGCTGCTTGCAGCGGTGGCGACGACGGTAGCGCTGGAGCAACCGGCGCGACGGGACCAGTAGGGCCCCCGGGGTCCCCAGGGCCATCGACTGGCAGTGGTGTTCCGATTGGCTCAACGACAAACATCAATATCGCCGTATCGGGCGTCGTTATCGCGGCCGGCGGCGGTGCGCCCGTCGTTAGCGTGACTCTGACGAACGATCTGGAGCAAGGCCTCAAAGACCTGCCCGCCGGTGATATTCGCTTCACACTAGCGCAGCTTTCGCCCGGTGTGGATGGTGGCTCGAGCGAGTGGCAGTCCTATATTACGCGCTCGAGCGCCGGTATCGCAGACGCACAAGCAGATGCCGAAAGAGGTTCCGCCGGTACCTTCGTCGACAATGGCGATGGCACCTATCAGTATACGTTCGCGAATAACCTGACCGACTATCCTGCCGGACCCGTCTTTGACGGCGCCAAAACACATCGTCTTGGCATCGAAATCCGTGGTCAGGCACCAATTTCTTCGAACGGCATCATTGATTTCGTGCCGGTCGGTGGCACACCGTTATTTGAGCGCAAGATCGTTGACAACGGTACCTGTAACGCCTGCCACGACCGCCTCGAATTCCACGGCGGCCCGAGGACGGACGTTGATTATTGCGTAACCTGCCACAACCCCAGCTCGCTGGACGGCGATACCGGCAATGGTGTCGACATGAAGCGCCTGATTCACAACATTCACTCAGCCAGGGCTGACTATCAGATCGTTGGCTTTGGTGGCAGGGTGCACGACTGGACCGATCTGATCTGGACGCAGGACATTCGCAATTGCACGACCTGCCACGAAGAGGATGACCTCGATACGCCGCAGGCAAGCAACTGGCGCCTGGTTCCGAATCGTGCCGCTTGTGGTACCTGCCATTACGATGATGGCGATCCGGCGAACGGTGTGCACGACTACGCGATCGAAAATGGCGAGCACCCCCTCGCCCTGTTGCTGACCGACGACACCCAATGCCTGCTGTGTCACGGCCCCGATTCGACCATTGCTGACGGCGATGTGCAGATCGCCAGAGCGCATGCAATACCAACACAGATCGAAAGCCAGCGCTTTCAATACAATATTGAAAATGTCATCGACATGGCTGTTGGCATGGCCCCGACGGTCGAAATCTCTGTCACCAATCCACTGGCTGGCACGTTTTACGATATTCTCAACGATGTCGAGTTCACGACCTGCGCCGGCGGCGCAAGCCGTCTCGCAGTCGGCATCGCCTGGGATACCGCTGACTACACGAATACAGGCAGCGGCGCGCCAGCCGCGCAGCCAATATCGTTGAACCCGCTGGCCTGTTTCGGCAATCCTGGAGCAACGCCGGTTGCGGGAAGCCCGGGAGTATTCAGTGTCACTGCCGGAACACCGATTCCCGCAAGCGCTATTGGCACAGCAGCCGTGACGATCGATGGCCATCCGGCTGTCGATATTGATGGCGTGGTAAACAGGATTCCGGTTACGAACGTCGTCGAGTATGTCGGCATAGACGGTGCCGCGGCAGTAGCCAGGCGCGAAGTCGTCGACATCGTGAACTGCGACAACTGCCATAAGGAACTGTCACTGCACGGCAATAACCGCACTGACAACCCTCAAGTCTGTGTCACCTGTCACAACCCGAACGCGACCGACGTCAACAGACGTAACGCACCTTGCACCGACACGCTCGGAACGGACGACACGCCGATAGACTTCAAATTCATGATCCATGCGATTCATGCATCTGGTCACGAGTCTGACGGAATCGGCGAGCCGTACAACGTTTGCGGCTTCGGCAACTCCGCCCATACGTTCGATATCGTCAGTCCGGGCAAGGTGGAAAACTGCGAAGGCTGCCATAAGCAAGGCACTTACTTTCCTGTTGATCCGAACGCTGTACTCGGCACGACCGTGGACGCTGGTGCTGATCCGTCGACACCTGTCGACGACACGGTTTTGTCGCCGAATACTGCAGTTTGCTCCGCTTGCCACGTCAGCACTGTCGCTACCGAGCATATGGTGCAAAATGGCGGTGACTTTAACGCGACCAAAGCGGCGGACAGCACGTTGATCTCATCCGGCGTAGAAACCTGCGAGCTCTGCCACGGGGAAGGACGTACTGCGGATGTGGAAGTCATGCATAAAGTACGCGACTTTCCACTGAACTAGAACAGGACAGGTTGCCGCTATGAGACTCATTACACTCGTCATCGCCGCGACGATGCTGTTATTCCTGACCGCCAGCCAGGCTGACGGTCAGGAGCCCAACTACAGCCGTGAAGGCGCAGACAGCTGCCTCTCGTGTCACGAGGAAGAATCGGTCCTCGCATTATTTAAAGGTTCGCACGCGAACCCGACTGACCCGAACGGACCGTTTGGTCACGGCCAGTTGCAGTGCGAAGCCTGTCACGGGCCATCCGGAGATCATGCCGCACGCGTGCGGCGCGGACAGGAGCGCCCCTCCCCCAATGCCGTTTTCGGATCTGACTCCGCTACGCCGGTCGACATGCAAAACGGTCTCTGCCTGAATTGCCACACATCCGATACGGGCTTCGGCTGGCACGGCAACGAGCATGACAGCAACGATATCGCGTGCGCGGATTGCCACACGAGCCATGCGGCTCAAGACCCGGTATTGATGACGTCGACACAGCCTGAAGTCTGTTTCGATTGTCACCAGCAACAGCGAACGCAGTCGTTAAAACCGTACGCGCATCCAATTCGCCAGGGCACGATGGATTGTAGTGGCTGCCACAGCACGCATGGCGCAACGAGTGAATGGCAGTTTGCGCAGCAAACGCTGAACGATACCTGCTTTGACTGTCACGCAGAGAAGCGCGGACCGTATCTTTGGGAGCATGCACCAGTCGCCGAAGACTGTGGTAACTGTCACGACCCACATGGCTCCAATTACCCAGGCATGCTCGCGTTGCGTGGACCGATGTTGTGTCAGAGCTGTCACTCGCAGTCCGGTCACCCAAGCGTGCCGGCTGATGGCGATGGCTTGCCCGGCGGCGCGCCTTCGCAATTCATGCTCGGTCAAAATTGCATGAACTGTCACACACAATCACATGGCTCTAATCATCCGTCCGGCTCGAGGTTGATGCGATGAACGGGAACAATGACAAACTACGTACGGCGATAGCCGCGACACTACTTTTTCCTGCTGCAACACTTGCACAAGTTGATACCAGCGAATGGCAGTGTGAGTACTGCCCGTTTGACGACGGTTACCGAGCCGAAGTCGATGCCGGTGTCGGCTATGTCAGTGACGATGCTGCTCGCTTCGGTAACGGTACTGGCCAGGATGCGAAAGACGCGTATATCGATCTCGGCGGCGCAGGACGTTACCTCAAAGATGGCACTGAAGTCTCCTGGTACGCAGAAAGCCTCGGAGAAGAGTCTCGCGTGCTGAATATTTCAGGTGGCCGACCCGGAAAGTTCGAGCTTGGCCTCGACTACAGGGAACTTCCCTACAGGTTGTTCGATAGCACCAGCACAATATTCACGTCATCCGGTCCGGGGATACTATCGCTCCCCGCAACCTGGGTCGCCGCCGGTACGACCGACGGCTTTACAGCACTGGATGCATCGCTGGCCCCAGTAGACATTGAGAAGGATCGGCAGGTCATCGAATTTGGTGCCAGGTATTTGCCGACTCGCAAGGTAAAATTGTACGCCGACTACAGCCGCCAGCAACGCGACGGTGTGAACGTCATGTCCGGCGCGCGATTTACGCAGAGCGCTTTTCTGCCCCGGCCGGTCGATGACTATACCGATCAGATTAACGCCGGTGCACGATTCTCCGTCGGCACCCTGAATCTCGGGCTCGCCTATTTCGGCTCGTTCTACCGAAATGACATTGATTCACTGACCTGGGACAACCCGTATGCAACAGCACCGGGAGCGGAACAGGGACGACTGGCATTAGAGCCTGATAACGACTTCCAGCAGTTATCGCTGACAGGTATTTATCGAGCTGCAGCACTTAATACTGTGGTCGCGTTTTCTACGGCAGTCGGTCGGGGAGAGCAGGATGCTGTTTTCCTGCCATTCACAATCAATTCCACACTGCCGGCATTTGCACCGCCCAGACCGTCACTGGATGGTCAGGTCGATACCAGCAATTATGCACTGACGATTACATCGCGCCCGCACAAGCGCGCCAATATCAAGTTTTCCTACCGCTATGATGAGCGTGATAACCAAACACCCGTATCAATGTGGTCGCGTGTTATTACAGATACCTTTCCGAACGGCGGCGACGAAGCCAATGTTCCGTATTCCTTTGAGCGCGCAAAACTAAATCTCAGTGGATCATTGAAACTGTTTGACACGGTCAAGGTTTCGGCCGGCTATGATCGCACCGAGCTCGATCGCGACTTTCAGGAAGTCGCGAGTCAGACAGAGGACAACGGCTGGGGCAAAATTCGCTGGCGACCGACAAGTTATCTCGAAGCTTCTTTCCGTGGCGGCGCCGCAACGCGCGAAATCGATGCGTACGATACCGCGGTGGCCGTCAGCCTTGGCCAGAACCCGCTGTTGCGTAAGTACAATCTTGCACACCGGTATCGCGAGTTTGCAGAATTCACGTTTTCAGCATCAATGCCGGAACGACCAATATCTGTCGGCATTAGCTATCTATTTGCCGATGACAGCTATTCCAAGTCAGAGCTCGGCATTACAGACAGTGAAGAGAACCGCGTTAGCGTGGATTTCAACTGGGCGGTATCCGACACAGCATCGCTCTACCTTAACGCAGGATCGGAATCTATCGATGCAACCCAGCTTGGCAGCGAGACGCTGTTGGGACCTGTATGGCAGGCATCCCACGATGACCGATTTATTCACTACGGTGGTGGTTTCCGTATTGCCGAATTAAGCGAGAAGATTGGCCTGACTCTTGATTACACGCGCAGCGACGGCGAAACCGAGATATTGTTCTCCGGCCAAAGCGTATCGCCCACGCCGTTACCAGATCTCGAATCGACGATGGATTCACTGCACCTTGCCATGAACTACGCAGTGTCGGAGCGGATGGACCTGAATTTCGGCCTTCGCTACGAGCGTTTCGAGACCGCTGACTGGGCTCTGGATGGAGTACAACCAGATACCATTCCGGTGGTCTTGACGATGGGCGCTGACGCGTATGATTACGACGTCTGGGTTGTCGGTATCGGCGTGCGTTATCGCATCGGTAATCAGAGCACTGCTTCGAACTAGTAGTCCATCAAACCTACCTTGTTGGACTACTAGGTGCTCCGGGGATTTCCATCGCGGCTGAGTAACTTCGCCACGAGGAGCAGTGCACTGCCAACCAGGGCGAACGCTACGAAAAGAGTGACGGGCTGGCCATTCGGGAAGTCCTCAAGAAATAGCTTGAATCCGACAAGAATCAGAACCGGATAGACCAGCCAGCGTGCCTCCGGCCAGCGCTTGTGTCGACTTGAAAGCGCCAGCGTTACTGACGATGCGGCCAGCACAGCTGTTCGGAGCGCGGCAAGGTTGGCCAGGTCGGCATCAGTGCCACCCACACCGGCAAGTACCGGCGCCAGCAACACCACCAGGAGTCCGCCGACTTCCCAAACGGACAGCGCCAATACGATCAGCTGCGGCAGGCCGGCAAGTACTCCCCAGCGTTCGGACTGTTGCGCGACGGGAATAAACAGACAGGCTACGGTCGTCAGGGCAATGACGGCGTGCCCGGGAAGCAAGGCCGGCCATACGGCAACGACATCTCCCGCGAGAGCCTGAAGACCCATCGTCAGAATTCCGGACCCGACGCCTGCTGCCAACAGGAGAAATGTACACTGGAGGCTAAGCGCAACCCTGCCATAGCGGCCACTGAACCAGGCCATTGCCAAAGCCATCACCGACCAGGCTGCTGCGGCTTTGCCTGGCGACACTACCAGGGCGCTACCGGCAACCACCAGGATCAGTCCCAAACTGGAATAGAAAAAGAAATTGCGCCCACGAACGGAACGGGTTTTTGGCGTAAATGCCATAGCATAGGCACAGGCACTTAGCACAAGACTCAAAATACCTGCTTCCGTGAGGATATCGCGCCCGACATGTGCCGCAATGATGGCTGTCAGGAATGAAGTGCCGATAACGCTCACGCCCTGAACCGTCTCAAAAATGCCGACATCTTTGCCCCGAATGTGTGTGCGGATGGCAAAGCTCCCCAGATAGGCGACAAGCAGCATAGCTGCCATTAAGAACGGAGTGAGCGCCAGCACGGACCAGCGGTCGCTGAGGCTGAGTATCGCCAATACAACGACTCCTGCATTCGCTCCGAGAGCACCCAGCCACTGGACGCACAGCCATTCTCGCCGGTAGACCGCCCACAATGACCCAAGCCCGAGCAATACCAGGAATATTGCGGTTTCAACGGCGCTGTGTGAGGTGTTCAACACCACGAACGCTGCTGCAATACTACTTCCCGTAACCACCCAGCAGAGACTTCGCAGATTTCTTACGATGGCCACCGATAGAGTCGCCGCGCAAAACAGTGTCAGGGCAACGACACCCTGCCGGCCGGACAGCAATTCGAATCGAGTGGTCGCTTCGACGAACAACGGTAGTGCCAGAAACACGGACGAGGCACCGTAGAACAGCGCGTTAAGGCCCTGCTCCGGATCACGCCCGGTTCGATACGCCATGAACAACCACCAGAAAGCATAGGAGGCGCCGAGCAGGATACCGACTGCGGTCGGTACAATTTGTTCATCGGTTATAGCGCGCAGCAGGAAGGCGCC
>JAJFKQ010000244.1 GCA_021773155.1 Woeseiaceae bacterium
GGTGCAGATCCGGCGCATCAGGCGCTGGGCCAGCACGCCCATGAGCGAGCTGGTGACCAGGAAGGGCTCGACGCCGATGTCCAGCAGTCTCGGGATGGCGCTGGGCGCGTCGTTGGTGTGCAGCGTCGCGAGCACGAAGTGACCCGTCAGCGACGCCTGCACCGCCAGCTGGGCGGTCTCCATGTCGCGAATCTCGCCCACCAGGATGACGTCCGGGTCCTGCCGCAGCAGCGCCCGCAGGCCCGTGGCGAACGTGACACCCCGCTTCGGGTTGACCTGCATCTGGCTGATGCCGTCCAGGTGGTACTCGACCGGGTCCTCGATCGTCATCACGTTGCGGCTCATCCGGTCGATGCGCCCCAGCGCCGCGTACAGCGTGGTCGTCTTGCCCGAGCCCGTCGGACCGGTGACCAGCACCATCCCGTTGGGGCGGTCGATCATGTCCATCAGCTGGCCCTGGAGCTTCTTGGACATGCCGCAGGCGTCCAGGTCCAGCTCGGTCTGGCTCTGATCCAGCAGACGCAGCACGATGCGTTCGCCGTGGATGGTGGGGATGACCGAGAGGCGGATGTCGATTTTCTTGGGCCCGATGCGGACGGTCGTCTGCCCGTCCTGCGGGGAGTGGCGGTTGGCGATGTCCAGCTCGGTCATGACCTTGAGGCGGGAGCTGTTCGCGGGCGCCAGCGACAGCGGGGGGGTGAATGCGTCGTTGAGCCTGCCGTCCACGCGGAAGCGGATGACCAGGCGCTCCTCCATCGGGTGGACGTGGATGTCGCTGGCTCGACGGCGCAGGGCCTCGAACAGGATCATGTTCACGAGGCGGATGACGGGCGTCTGGCGGGCCTGGGCGAGCAGATCGGTGGACTGGGCGACCGAGCCCGCGGCGGACTCGATGGCCGACTCGTCCATCGGCAGGTCTTCGATGATCTCGGTGACCAGGTCGCCCCGCTGCTCGTAGCCCCGGTTGATCAGGTTCGCTACGCCCGCGCGGGGGCTGAGCACGAGCTGGATGGGCGCCCGCAGCTCGTCCTCGAGCATGCTGAACACGCTGGGCTGCATGGGCTGGCTGGTGGCGACGCGGAAGACGCCGTGGGCCGAGGAGATCGCCGCGACCGAGTGCGAACGCGCCATCTCCGGGGGCACCAGCTCGTAGAAGCGGCTGGCGGACTCATCGAGCCTGGGCTCGCTGACGAACTCCAGCCCGGTCCGCTCGCTGAGCTTGCTCAGCGCCTGCAGCTCGTCCATCGCCATCGCCTGGAGCATCACGTCCCAGGGCTCGTCGTCCGAGCCGGGCACCTGGGCGAACTGGCGGAGCTGCTCCGGGGCGACGCGCATGGAGCCGAACGCGTCGGCGACGCTGCTCCACTCGTCGCGCACGATCGAGCCCGCGCCGACCTCCCGGTCGGAGCGTTTGGCGAGCAGGCCCCTGGCGCTGGATCGGTTCTTGCCCATCAGTCCCGGGTCTCGCCGCTGGCATCGCTCAGACGCCCGTCGAGGTTAATCACGGGGGGCGGCGCGCTCGTGTCCACCTCGAGGAACTGCGTCTCCCCGCTCGGGCTATTCCGCGGCGTTTGGGTCGGAACCGGGGGCAGCTGGATCGACCCGCCCGCCCCGCGGTGCAGGTCGATCCGCACCGGGTCCATCGACGGGATGTCGTCCTCCAGATCCATCTCCGACTGCGGGCCCTGGCTGAAGAGCTTCAGGTCGTAGAAGTTCGGGTCCGTCATGATCCGCGGCGTGATGAACACGTACAGCGTCGAGCTGTTGTTGATCTTCTGCGTGTCGCGGAAGAGCAGCCCCGCCAGCGGGATGTCGCCCAGCAGCGGGACCTTGACGATCGTGTCGCTGATGTTGTCCACCTTGATCCCGCCCACGACGATCGTCGCGTCGGAGGGGATCGTGACCTGGCCCTCGACGGTCCGCTCCTGGCGGGGCGCGGGGATGCCGTTGGCGCCCGAGCCGACGAAGTTGGACAGCTCGATGCGGTACTGCAGGCTCAGCGAGCCCGCCTCGGAGATGCTGGGCGTGACCTCCAGCGTGGTTCCCGCGTCCTCGAAGCCCTGGAAGCTGGTCTGCGTCGTCGCGTCGCCCTGGCTGGTCGTCGTGGTGGGCTGCTGCTCGAGGCTGACGATGCGGGCCTCCTCGTTGTCGTTGACCAGCAGGCTGGGGCGAGACAGGATCTTCGAGTCCGTGTCGGTCTTGATCGCGTTGACGATGATCGGCACGTACTGGCTCTTGATGACCGCTGTTGTCAGCCCCGCGAGGTTGGACGCGACGTCGCGCCGGCTCAGGAACCCGTTGGACCCCGGGGTGCTGAGCCCGTTGCTGTTCTGGATGCCGAACTGCCCCGCGAGGATCTGCGACTCGACCCGCAGGCGGAAGTCCGAGTTGTCCGAGATCGAGACGATCGTCGCCTCGATGTACACCTGCGGGCGGCGCAGGTCCAGGCGTTCGATCAGCTTCGAAAACTCGTCCTGCTGCTTGAGCGGCGCCTTGACCACCACCTGGTTGTTGTCCACGTCCGCGATGACGAACACGCGGTCGGGATCGAACACCCCGATCTCGCCGTCGCCGCCCCCGCCCTGGAAGTTCTGGACCTGGCGCTGC
>JAJFKQ010000245.1 GCA_021773155.1 Woeseiaceae bacterium
CCGAAGATGTCACCCTACATCTTTGGCGAACGTAACAAAATCCACATTATTAACCTCGAAAAGAGCTTGCCGCTTGCGCGCGAAGCCTGTGCCTTTATTAAGGGTACGGTCGCCGATGGCGGAAAGGTCCTGTTTGTTGGCACCAAGCGTGCGGCACGTGAGGCGCTGCAAACGCACGCCAAGCGCTGCGAAATGCCGTTTGTCAGCCAGCGCTGGCTCGGCGGCATGCTGACCAACTACAAGACGATTCGTCAGTCTGTAAAACGTCTTACGACGCTGGAGCAGATGTCTGAAGATGGCACTTTCGAAGGTCTCACCAAGAAAGAAGTTCTTGGCCTCAGCCGCGAGCAGGAAAAGCTGGAACGCAGCCTGGGTGGTATCAAGGACATGCGTAACGTTCCTGACGTACTGTTCGTCGTTGACGTCGATCATGAAGACATCGCGATTCGCGAAGCCAAAAAGCTTGGCATTCCGGTTGTCGCCATCGTAGATACGAATTGCTCGCCTGAAGGCATCGACTACGTCATTCCTGGTAATGACGATGCGATGCGCGCTATTGAGTTGTATGCAGCACTGGTTGCTGATGCTGTGCTTGATGGCAAGACAACATTGCCCGACGTTGCGCTCGGGGATGACGACTTCGTTGAGTTGGACGCAGAAGGCAACGTGAAGAAGACTCGCGCGAAGAAGAAGTCCGCGAAGAAACCTGCGAAGAAAAAGGCAGCCAGGAAAGTAACGGTTAAGAAGGCTCCGGCCAAAAAAGCTGAAGAAACTCCTGAAGCCAAGGCTGAACCTGAAGCAGAAGAAAAGACTGAAGCTAAAGCCGAGTCCAAAGCCGAATCCAAGATCGAAGAAAAGTCTGAAGCCAAGTCTGAAGAGAGGGCAGAGCCAAAAGCGGCGAAAAAAGTCGCCAAAAAGGCGGCGAAGAAAAAAGTCGCCAAGAAGACTGCTCCGTCCCCATCCGGGGATAAGAAAAAAGCTGACGAAAAAGCTGACGAGAAAGCGGAGGACTGAGCCGTGTCTGTTACAGCATCAATGGTTAAAGAACTTCGTGAGCGAACAGGTGCCGGCATGATGGAGTGCAAGAAAGCACTCGTTGAAACCTCTGGTGATTTGGACGCAGCAGCAGAATCGCTGCGTAAGTCAGGTCAGGCGAAAGCGGACAAGAAAGCCGGTCGTGTGGCAGCAGATGGAAAGGTTGTCATTGTTGGTGATGGCAACAAGGTCATCATTCTCGAGGTCAATTCCGAAACTGATTTTGTCGCCAAAGACGAGAATTTCGTTGCCTTCACGGATGCCGTTGCCGCAGCAGCACTCGCCAGTGGCACAACAGACGTCGATGCGCTGGCTACACAGTCACTGGATGATGGCAGATCAGTTGAGGAAGCACGTACAGAGCTGGTCTCGAAAGTAGGCGAAAACATATCTGTCCGACGGATCTCGATTGTCGAGCATGCAGGCCCGAAGGGGTTCTATACGCATGGCGCTCGAATCGGAGCAATCGTTGCAATGGAAGGTGGTGATGATGTTCTGGCACGTGATATCGCGATGCACGTTGCGGCCATCAATCCTGCTTGCATTGACGAAAGCGGAGTCCCGGCGGAAACCCTGGAAAGGGAACGTCGTATATTCTCTGAACAGGCAGCCGAGTCTGGTAAGCCTGCTGAGATCATTGAGAAGATGGTCACAGGACGCATTGCGAAATTCCTGAAGGAAATAACGCTCGTTGGTCAGCCGTTTGTTAAGGATTCTGATCAGACCGTCGGTAAACTTCTCAGCACAGCTGGTGCAAGTGTCACATCGTTTGTCCGGTTTGAGGTTGGCGAGGGGATCGAGAAGAAAGACGAGAATTTTGCGGACGAGGTCATGAAGCAGATCGAAGACGCAAAGAAAGATGACGACGACTAACGTTAAGATTAGCTTTTAAGCCGTTGATTTTAGTAAGGACCTCGCCAGAGGAATAAGCTAGAATCAGCGGCCATCGAAAGGATATTCTATGAGTGACAATCCGGTTCAGTACCGTCGTGTATTGCTGAAACTCAGCGGTGAAGCGCTGATGGGGGACCTGGATTACGGTATCGAGCCGAAAGTCATTCAACGTATTGCCGCTGAAATCGCTACGGCCCGCAACGCGGGTGTGGAAATCGCTATTGTTATTGGCGGCGGTAATATCTTCCGCGGTGCCGGTCTTGCACGGTCCGGCATGGACAGAGTTACCGGCGATTACATGGGTATGCTGGCGACTGTCATGAATGCGTTGGCTATCCAGGACGCGCTCGAATCTCTCGATGTATTCGCGCGTGTAATGTCCGCGCTGCAAATCAACGAAGTTTGCGAGGACTACATCCGTCGACGTGCGGTGCGTCATCTTGAGAAGGGGCGCGTTGTCATTCTTGCGGCTGGAACCGGTAATCCGTTTTTCACCACTGACACTGCAGCCAGTCTTCGCGCGATCGAAATCGGTGCCGATGTGTTATTGAAAGCGACCAAAGTAGATGGCGTCTATGACTCCGACCCGATGAGCAACTCGGATGCGAAGCGATTCAAGACCGTGTCGTATGATCAGGTACTGGCGGACAAACTCTCCGTCATGGATGCGACCGCGATAGTCATGTGTCGTGATAACAACCTGCCGCTGCGCATTTTCGACCTGACGCGAGCGAACGCGTTGGTGCAGGCAATGTCCGGTGACGATATTGGAACCGTTGTAACTGCCTGATCGGGGCAGCAAAAGTGAGGGCTGTAAATCGTGTTGGATGAAATCAAGAAAGATGCCGCTGGCAGAATGGCCAAGAGTGTTGCCTCTTTGCAGCAAGATCTGACAAAGATCCGCACTGGACGCGCACACACGAGTTTACTGGATCACGTTACCGTGGATTATTACGGCAGTCAGGTACCGCTAAATCAGGTTTCCAATATCGGTATCGAAGATTCACGCACGCTGGTTGTCACGCCTTGGGAAAAAGACATGGTCCAGCCGATCGAGAAGGCGATCATGACATCAGATCTCGGCTTGAATCCGGCAACAGCCGGCACGGTTATTCGCGTGCCATTGCCGGCACTGACTGAAGAGCGTCGCAAAGATATGATTCGTCTGGTGCGTAATGAAGCAGAAGGTGGACGCATTGCCATTCGCAATATTCGTCGCGACGCACTGCACGACGTGAAAGAACTGCTAAAAGAAAAAATGATCGGCGAAGACGACGAGCGTCGTGCTGAGGGCGAAATCCAGGATATTACGGACAAGCATGTAGGCCAGATCGACGACGTCCTGGCAAGTAAAGAGTCCGAGCTAATGGAGATATAAGGGGGCGACTCCTTATATAGACGTTTCCTATAGTGTCAGATCCCTCTCCGAATTCATCCATTAACAGTAATGTGCCTCGGCACGTCGCGATTATCATGGATGGCAACGGTCGTTGGGCGAATAACAGGAACAAACCACGTCACTCCGGTCATCGTGCCGGCGTGAAGTCAGTACGCACGTCGGTGGAAACTGCGGCCCAGCGTGGCGTCGAATTTCTTACCTTGTTCGCTTTTAGCAGCGAAAATTGGTCCAGACCCAAGGAAGAAGTCAGCTCTTTGATGAATTTGTTCGTTGAAGCTTTGCGACGAGAAGTGGATGAGCTGCATCGTAATAATGTGAGGCTGAAATTCGTTGGTGCGCTGGACGAATTGAACACGGGCCTCAAGAACAAAATTGCTCAGTCAGAACAAAGGACCGCCAATAATACTGGACTTCGTCTCACGGTCGCGATCGCCTTTGGCGGACGTTGGGACATCATTCAGGCAAGCAAAGCGCTGGCGCGTCGAGTCCTGGACGGTTCGTTGCAGGTCGAAGACATTGACGATGCCGAGTTCGCGGCAGGTTTACAGATGTCGAACATGCCGGATCCGGACTTGCTGATTCGTACCGGCGGGGAACAACGTATCAGCAATTTCATGCTGTGGAATCTCGCGTATGCGGAGCTTTGGTTTACAGACGTATTATGGCCTGAATTTGATGAGGCGGTCTTTGATGAGGCTCTGTGCTTTTATGCGGGCAAGCAACGTCGTTTCGGGCACACCGGTGACCAGGTAGAGACTGTCGGATGTTAAAAGAGCGCTTGATTACATCAGTGGTATCGCTCGTCATACTTGGCGCTGTGCTGTTCGTCGTACCGGCGGTGGTCGCACAGATGGTCATCACGGCAGTGATCCTCATCGGCGCGTGGGAATGGTCGGGTTTCCTGAATCTTGCAGGTAATGCCGCACGCTTTGCGTACGTCGCAATGATTGCCGCGTTGATGGCAGTCATGTTGTTCGTCGTTCCGGAGTTGTCCGACAGATTATTGCAGCTCGCTTGCGTCTGGTGGTTTGTTGCATTCCTCTGGACATTCGCATTTCCGACACCCATTCCCACCGCAGTAGGCTGGCTTTGTGGCGCATTAGTGCTGGTACCTTTGTTCGTCGCTTTGCTATCCCTGTACAGCCTGGCATCGAAATATCTGTTATTTGCGTTACTTATCGTCTGGGCTGCGGATATGGGTGCCTATTTCGCAGGCAAACAATTTGGCCGCGTCAAGCTGGCACCCAGCATCAGTCCCGGCAAGACCTGGGAGGGTGTTTTCGGTGGTCTCGTCATGGTCGTCATATTGTCGTTGGTGTGGGCGCATTATGCGGGCATGCAGGTTTCCATCCTGCTGCCGTTCTGCCTCGCTGTTGGCGCCGTGTCAGTCGTGGGTGATCTTACGGTCAGCATGTTCAAACGCACTGCCGGCGTGAAAGACAGTGGCACGATGTTTCCCGGTCACGGCGGTGTTCTGGATCGCGTGGATAGCGTAGCCGCAGCGGCGCCCCTGTTCGCACTGGGTCTCACCTGGCTTGGATTAGTCGCATGAATTGTTCAGCTTGCATTCATGGGCGCTCACTTAGTGTGATCGGAATCTTATTGGGAACTGCGGCAGACGCTGCCAGTCAATTAGGGACGTAGATTATCTATGACTAGTTTCCTGACCAATCTGGTGGCGTTTGTTGTTCTAATCAGCATTCTTGTCGCCGTGCACGAATTCGGGCATTACATTGTCGGCCGCTGGTCGGGAATGAAGGTGCTGCGTTTTTCTATTGGCTTCGGCAAGCCGATCTGGATGCATAGAAGCGGCAACGACCAGACCGAATACTGTGTGTCAGCGATCCCACTGGGTGGATACGTACGCTTTCTCGATAGCCGTGAGGGGCTTATTGAACCAGAGGATGAGGGCCGGGCATTTGATCAGCGTCCTGTTCCCGCCCGCATTGCGGTATTGCTTGCCGGTCCGGCATTTAATTTCTTTTTCGCAATTCTTGCCTACTGGCTACTGATGGCTGGCGGTATAACGATCATCAAGCCAGCCGTCGGTGTAGTCGAACCTGACTCCTATGCGGATCAGGCGGGCCTGGAGTTCGGTGACAAGATCGTTAGCGTCGGTGATGTTGCGGTAATTCAGTGGGAATCTGCGCTGGTTGCCATATTGGGTGAGATGGTCGATGACGGTCATGTCCCGCTTACGCTGGAGAGTAGTGATGGCCGACAGCGACATGCGACGATCGATGTTGGCAGTGACAAGACGCGGTTGACGGAACCCGGCGTATTGTTTGACGGCCTCGGCTTCGTACCGTGGCAGCCACCGGCTATCATTGCCGAGCTACCGGACGACGGCGTAGCCGTACACAGTGGTCTTGCCATCGGTGATCGCATCACGACGATCGCCGGCGAGCCCATAAAGAATTTCGATGACCTTAGCGGCGCTGTGCGACCGCGAGCAGGCCAGGATGTTGTTATTGAGTACGTCAGAGACGGGCGCACTGCTGAAGTGAATGTGCAAATAGGTGAGCGGGTCGTCAATGGCGAGAGCTCGGGTTACCTGGGTGTCGGCTGGACGACCGAGGGTGGTGAAGGCTACTACCAGCAGCTGGCCTATACGCCACTCGAGTCGTTGAATGCGGCGGTGGATAAAACATGGATGTCGACCGTATTCACCGTCAACATGCTCGGACGTATGGTTACAGGCGATGTTTCGATCAAGAACATTAGTGGGCCGATCAATATTGCCCAGATTGCAGGTGCATCGGCGGCGCGTGGTTGGCGCTATTTTGTGAGCATTCTGGCCGTTATCAGTATCAGCCTCGGTGTTTTGAATTTATTGCCGGTGCCCGTACTGGATGGTGGTCAGATTGTGTATCAGGTCGTCGAAGCTGTGAAAGGCGGCCCGATAACCGAACGTGCGCAGATTATTGGGCAACAAGTAGGCATACTCGCGTTGCTGCTCTTGATGAGTTTTGCGTTTTATAACGATATAGCGGGATTATTTGGGTGAGAAAAACTGTATTCGCATTGCTGGTATTGCTGCCATTCACGTCGACGGCGGCCGAGAGTTTCGTCGTCAAGGATATGCGAGTTGAGGGCCTGCAACGTATCTCTGAAGGCACGGTCTTCAACTACTTGCCCATTAACATTGGCGATACGATCGACGGCATCCGTATCGGCGAAGCAATACGCGCTTTGTACGGTCAGAACCTGTTTGACGACATCGAAATGCGCCGTGAAGAAGACACACTCATCATCGCAGTTAAAGAGCGCCCTTCGATTGAGAACTTCTCAATTGACGGCAATAAGGACATTAAGACAGAGGACCTGATGGAGTCCTTACGCAATGTCGGACTCGCACGAGGCCGGACATTCGACCGGTCGGTGCTCGACAATGTCGAGATGTTCCTGCGCGAGCAGTATTACGACCGCGGCAAGTATGGCGTCGACATACAGACCAAAGTTATAGATCGCCCGAACAACACGGTGCGAATCACGGTCGATGTCAAAGAAGGTGATCGAGCAAAAATTCGGCAAGTGAATATCGTCGGTAACGAGTCATTTGAAGAAAAAGAGATTCGTGCGGGCTTTACGCTGGATACGGCTAACTGGTTGTCCTGGATTCGACAAGACGATCGATACGCAAAAGAAGCACTGGAGGGCGACCTCGAGATTCTGCGGTCTTTTTATATGGATCGCGGCTACGCTGACTTCCGTGTTGATTCGACTCAAGTCGCGATCTCTCCAAACAAGAAGGACATTTTCGTCACCATCAATGTGCACGAAGGTGATGTCTACACGATCTCCGAAGTCAAACTTGTCGGCGAGATGGTCGTTCCGGAACAGTTTCTTCGCAGCTTTATTTTCACCAAACCTGGTGCGGTCTTTAACCAGAACGTATTAACGCAGTCAGCCGAGTTCATGCAGTTCAGATTGGGTGAAGAAGGCTACGCGAATGCCGAGATCGAACCGGTGCCGGAACTGGATCACGAGGCCAAAGAAGCGGCGATTACATTTTATTTGAACCCTCAAAGTCGTGTTTATGTTCGCAACATCAATTTCAACGGTATTGCTGAAGTAGATGATGAGGTCTTGCGTCGCGAAATGCGTCAGATGGAAGGTTCGTATCTATCGAATTCGTTGATGGACCGTTCCAAGATTTTGCTGCAACGACTGCCGTATATTGAACCAGGCGTGGACTATCGAACGACGCCGGTTCCCGGCAGCCCCGACCTGGTAGATGTGGATGTCGATCTGGAATATAGAATGCCAGGCCAGTTTTCCGGTGGCGTCGGTTATTCGGAATCACAGAAACTGTTACTCAATGGCAGCGTCGTACATACCAATTTCCTGGGTAGCGGCAATCGCGTTGCGCTGGAATTGAATTCAGGCAGATTCCAAAAGCTTTACAGCCTTTCGCATACGGACCCGTACCGAACCATGGACGGCGTTCACCGAACATTGAGCATCAATTATCGCGACATCACTCAGTTCACGTCGGCGGCATCCGACTTTTCGACGACGAGCGCTGGTGCGACAGTCGATTACGGCTATCCGATTTCCGAGTTCCAGCGTCTTTCATTTGGACTGACGTTCCAACACTCGGAACTCATTTCGTCGACCAACAGTACTCGACAGGCGCAGGACTGGGTGGCGAATAACGGCAATCCGTTCATAGAGGATTTTGGTAATGGCCTCGTATTCTCCGGTTCCGAATTTGACACTGTTGAGCTGGTAGCAGGTTGGTCATATGACAGTCGCAATCGTTCACTGTTCGCAACACGCGGTACTCGCCAGCAATTTTTCCTAAGCGCTGCTGTTCCCGGTAGTGATGTTGAGTATTATCAGGCGCGATTCAACTTTACGAAGTACTTTCCGATCACACCGAAATGGGTTGTGAGGCTGAATACTGAGCTGGGAATCAGTGAAGCATTGGGTGATACGACCGCTGCACCGCCGTACAAGCAGTTCTTCGGCGGCGGACCGCAGTCTGTGCGCGGGTTTAAAGAGTCTTATCTCGGGCCGCGCGACAGCTTCGGGCGGCCATATGGCGGCAATGCGTTGGTTGCGAGTCAGCTTGAGCTTATAATCCCGCTGCCGGACAAATTTGCCAGCCAGGCGCGGGCAAGCATCTTTTATGACGTCGGCAACGTATTTAATACAGGCGAGGTTGCATTTACGGACAAACTGGGCAGCCCGATCGAATACAAGCCAGATTTGGACGAATTGCGAACATCCGTCGGCATTGGGGTGCAATGGCTGGCGCCTCTCGGATTGTTCCGATTCAGCTATGCATTACCGCTGAACGAATATACCGGTAATGATAGATACTACGGAGATGAGATTGAACGGTTTCAATTCTCCATTGGACAAGCATTTTAAGGGAACGGGATAGATGAGTTTTATGAATAAGCAGTTGGTTAAAGTAATATTAGGCCTTGCATTGGTAGGTAGCTTTGCAATGCCGGCTTCGGCTCAGGAAACGAAAATTGGCGTAGTTAGCCTGCAGGCGATCGTTGAGCGCGCTCCGCAAACGAAAGCTGTAATGGAGGCATTACGCGAAGAGTTCGCACCGCGCGAGCGAGAAATCCTCGCGAAGCAGAAAGAGATCGAAGATCTGCAAGCGAAAGTTCAGAAAGACCTGGCCGTAATGGGTGAGACTGAGCGCCGAAACGCCGAGAAGAACCTGCGTGAGTTAGGTCGTGACTTCGAACGTTTACGCACCGAGTTCCAGGAAGACAGCAACTTACGTCAGAACGAAGAGATCGGACAGTTGCAGCGCGCCGTTCTGAAGGAAGTCCAGGAGTACGCAGAGGCGCAGGGTTACGGTCTCATCGTGGGTGATGGCGTATTGTATGTCAGTAGTGCCGTCAACATCACAGAAGACGTGCTGAATGCCGTGATTGCCAACTACCAGGCTCAGGCTCAGGCACCGTCACAGTAGGCTGGCGCCAGGCGACTCAAATGCCGATCAGTCTCGGAGAACTTGCCACCAGTCAAGGTTGCGAGCTGATTGGCGACCCTGACGCGACCGTAAGCGGCGTCGCTTCATTGCAAAATGCATCTCCTGAGTCGCTAAGCTTTCTCTCAGGTTCGTCCTATTTAAGTCAACTGCCTACAACGAAGGCGGCTGCGGTCGTCTTGCGTGCGGAAGATGCGGATGCATGTCCGGTTGCCGCATTAATTTGCGACAACCCGTATGCAACTTACGCTCGCATGGCGGCACTAGTCTGTCCGGAGCCCTTGTTCGCGCCCGGCGTACACACGACGGCGGTGGTTGCGGATTCAGCAACGATTGCCGATACCGCGCACATCGCTGCGACCGCTGTAATTGGCGAACGTACTGTCATTGGTGAGCATACCGTCGTTGGACCTGGCACGGTCATCGGATCCGATTGCAACGTCGGCGATAATTGCCGATTCATCGCAAGAGTGACTTTGGTGCAAGACGTCCGGATCGGTACACGCGGTATTTTCCATCCAGGCGTTGTCATCGGTGCCGATGGATTTGGCAATGCTATGACAACGGATGGCTGGGTAAAAGTGCCACAGCTCGGTGGTGTAGTAGTCGGTAACGATGTGGAGATTGGTGCCAACACCACGGTCGATCGGGGCGCAGTTGGCGATACGGTCATCGAAGACGGCGTACGAATTGATAACCTGTGTATGATCGCGCACAACGTTCATGTTGGAGCGCATACGGCGATGGCTGCGATGACCGGTATCGCCGGGAGCGCTGTTATCGGCAAACGATGTCTGTTTGCGGGCAAGTCCGGTACGGTGGGGCACATCAATGTTTGTGACGACGTCGTCGTAGCGGCGAAGACCTTTCTTACTAAAGATGTCACCGAGCCCGGAACTTATGCCGCCAGTTTTCCGGCGGATAACGCCAGGTCCTGGGCGAAACAACTGGCACGATTCCGACGTTTGGGTACCTTGATCGAACGGGTTAAAAAGCTGGAAAAATGATTCACTCCACAGCCATTATTTCTAACACTGCAAGAATAGCGGACGACGTTGAGATCGGCCCATACTCGGTAGTCGGCGATCAGGTCGAGATCGACAGCGGTACGAGGATCGATAGCCACGTTGTCATTAACGGCCCGACGAAGATCGGTAAGAACAACCACATTTACCAGTTCGCCTCTATCGGTGATGACCCGCAAGACAAGAAGTACGCCGGCGAAAAAACCCGGCTGGTTATCGGTGATCGAAACACAATCCGTGAATTTTGTACTGTCAGCCGTGGTACTACTCAGGGTGGGGGCGAAACGATTGTCGGTGATGACAACTGGATCATGGCGTACTGTCATATCGCACATGACTGCATCGTCGGCAGTCAGACCATCATGGCGAATAACGCAACACTTGCCGGGCATGTCCATCTGGACGATTGGGTCATTTGCGGCGGATTTTCTGGCGTGCACCAGTTTTGCAGGATCGGAGCACATGCCTTTCTCGGAATGTACACAGCTGTCAATCGCGATGTGCCGGCGTTTACGCTGGCCACGGGGCAGCCTGCGTTGCCTAAAGGTATCAACAGCGAAGGCCTGAAACGGCGTGGATTCTCGGTCGAGCAGATTCGCAATATCAAGAACGCCTATCGTCTTGTGTATCGCAAGGGTCTCAAGCTCTCCGAGGCGATCGAGCAAATAGAAGAAGTTATCGACGAGCAGCAGGAATTGCTGCCGTTCCTTGAGTCACTGCGTTCGTCCGAACGCGGCATCATTCGCTAGGCGTTGAGATCATGAGGATCGGTCTGGTTGCCGGCGAGTCGTCTGGCGATCTGCTGGGTGCTGGTCTCGTTCGAGCACTGAAAGACCGCTATCCTGAAGCGACGTTTGAGGGCGTTGCAGGACCTGCAATGCTGGCGGCCGGGTGTGAGCAGTGGGAGCCGTCTGAGTCGCTTGCTGTATTCGGCCTTATCGAACCATTGTCTCACCTGCCGCGACTTTTGAAACTGCGCAGGCAACTTGTAAAACGCTGGACGGCGTCACCGCCAGACGTATTTGTCGGCATCGACGCACCGGATTTTAATCTGGGCCTCGAAAAGAAATTACGTGCCGCTGGCATCAGGACAGTCCATTACGTCAGTCCGTCAATTTGGGCATGGCGAGCGGGGCGCATTAAGACCGTAAAAGCGGCCGCCGACAAAGTGCTCTGCATTCTGCCGTTTGAGGAGGCGCTGTACGACGGCGTGGGTGTGGATGCAACGTTTGTCGGCCACCCCAAGGCGGATAGTATTCCTGCTGATCCGGATATGGCAGCGGCGCGACAGGCGCTGGGTCTCGAAGCGGATGAAATTGTCGCAGTCCTGCCTGGCAGCAGGGCTAGTGAGATAGCCATGCTCGGAGAGATTCTCGTCGCGAGCGCCGCGCTGGTTTCTAAAGAGCGAAGCAGCTTGCAGTTTGTCACTCCCGTCGCAACACCGGCGTTGAGGTCGGCAATTGAAGCGCAGATAGCGGCTGCCGGGCTCACCGAGCGATTTGTCTTGCTCGACGGAGATTCCGAGCGCGCCATGATCGCCGCAGACGTCGTCTTGCTGGCATCAGGCACGGCGGCGCTTGAGTCGGCGTTATTGGCGAAGCCGACCGTCGCGGCCTATCGGCTCGGCAGAATTACCCATGCGATCGTCAACGGACTGAATCTCCTGAAGTTGACTCACTTCACGCTCCCAAATCTCATGACTGAGACGCCACTGGTGCCGGAATTCATGCAGGATAATGCGCGTCCGGCGGATATCGCCAAAGCCGTGGTGGAATTGCTTGATGACCCCGAACGAAGGCGCTCTATCGCGGACAGATTTGCTAGACTGAGAACCGAGTTGGCACAAAATACAGACCAGCGCGCGGCCGATGCGGTGGTCTCGCTTCTTAAGTAAACATCTGGAACATGCAGCAGGTACTACACTTCGAAACAGACGGACTTACGGCCGGTGTCGATGAGGCGGGTCGCGGCCCTCTTGCGGGCCCGGTCGTTGCATCGGCTGTAATCCTTGACCGGTGTGCACCCGTCGCCGGCCTCGCAGACTCGAAGAAGCTGACGGCAAAGCGCCGGGAGGTGTTGGCGCTGGAGATCAAGCAACATTCGCTGGCCTGGGCCGTCGCGTGGGCAGATCCCGCAGAAATCGACGCGATCAATATACTTGCCGCCACGATGCTCGCCATGCGACGCGCGATACTCGGACTATCCCTTATGCCCGCAAAAGTTCTGGTTGATGGTAATCGGCTGCCGGACTTGCGTTTTGACGGGCGGGTTTTGGCGGGCGAAGCGATTATCGGTGGAGACAACAGTGTTGCCGCAATCAGTGCGGCATCCATTATTGCAAAGACGACGCGCGACCAGATGATGGTTGAGCTCGACAGAATCTACCCTTGCTACGAGTTCGCTCGGCACAAGGGCTATGGCACTGAAATACATCGCCGGAAGCTGCGAGAGTTCGGTCCCTGCCGTGAGCATCGACAGAGTTTTGCGCCGGTAAGAGCCGCATCCCGATGAGCGGCAGATTCGTGCATCTGCATCTGCATACCGAGTATTCGATGGTGGACAGTACTGTTCGCATCCCTGAATTGGTGGCGCGTTGCAAAGCACAGGGAATGCCTGCCGTCGCGCTTACAGATCAGAATAATCTGTTTGGCCTGGTGAAGTTTTACCGCAAGGCGATCGCTCAGGGTGTGAAGCCGGTCATCGGACTCGACCTTCGTATTGTCAATGACGAGGATCCGGAGCATCCATTTACGCTGCTGTTACTCGTTCAAAATAACGACGGTTACCGCAACCTGTCGGAACTCGTGACCCGCAGTTACATAGAAGGCCAGGTCCGTGGTGAGCCGATGGCGCGACGTGAATGGTTAACCGCAGAGTCCTGTGCCGGACTACTGGCTCTTTCCGGTGGTCGGGAAGGCGATGTCGGTCGAGCGATCGTTAGCGGAAACGCAGAGCTGACGACAGAATGTCTGGACCACTGGCTGGAAGTTTTCGGTGATCGCTATTACCTGGAGTTGATTCGAACTGGCCGTTCGGGCGAAGAAGATGTCGTGCAGCGCAGTTTGACGTTCGCGGCGGAAAAGAACGTAGCCGTTGTCGCAAGTAACGACGTGCGATTCCTTGATCGAGAAGGATTCAATTCGCACGAAGCGAGAGTGTGTATTCACGATGGACGTGGACTGGCCGATGTCGACCGGCCCAGGAATTACAGTGAGAACCAGTATCTGCGTTCGCCGCAGGAAATGTCCGAACTCTTCGCAGACATTCCATCTGCTTTGCAGAACACGGTCGAAATTGCGCGGCGCTGCTCACTCGACTTAAAGCTGGGCGGAAGTGTCTTGCCGGAGTTTCCGGTTCCTGATGGCGAAACAGAGGCCGGATTCCTGGAGTCCGAGGCCCGCAAAGGACTGGAAGCGGCGCTCGCGATCAAGATCGAGACGGAAAAAGTACCGGCCAACGAGCGTGATGCGTACTCGGTTCCGTACTTTGAACGACTAAAAATCGAACTCGACGTCATTCAGTCGATGGGATTTCCCGGTTATTTCCTGATTGTCGCGGATTTCATTCGCTGGGCGCGCAAAAACAGCGTTCCGGTGGGACCGGGGCGCGGCTCCGGCGCCGGGTCTTTGGTGGCCTGGGTATTGGGCATTACCGACCTCGATCCACTGCAGCACGATTTGCTGTTCGAGCGCTTCCTGAATCCCGAGCGCGTTTCCATGCCTGATTTTGATGTCGACTTCTGTATGGAAGGCCGTGATCGGGTCATCGACTACGTTGCCGAGCAATACGGTCGCGAGCGTGTTTCGCAGATCATTACCTTCGGCACGATGGCTGCCAAGGCTGTTATTCGTGATACGGGTCGTGTGTTGGGACAGCCTTATGGATTTGTTGATCGAATCGCAAAGCAAGTACCGTTCGAGATTGGTATTACGCTCGACAAAGCGCTTGAGGATTCAGACGAGCTCTCGTCGATGTACCGCGATGATGAGGAAGTTGCCGCGATTATTGATCTGGCGAAGTCACTCGAAGGATTGGTACGCAACGCGGGCAAACACGCGGGTGGTGTCGTCATCTCTCCCGGTGCACTCACAGACTTCGCGCCGCTTTATTGCGAGGAAGGTGGCACCAATGTCGTCACGCAACTCGACAAAGATGATGTTGAAGCGGTCGGCCTCGTAAAGTTCGACTTTCTTGGCCTCAAGACACTGACGATCATCGACTGGGCGATACAGATCATCAACGACACGAATCCCGGCCTTGATCTCGCGATAAATCGTATACCGGACAGTGATCCGAAAACGTTTGAGCTGTTGCGCAGTACGCACACAGCCGCCGTATTTCAGCTCGAGTCCAGCGGTATGCGTGATCTCATCAAGCGCATGCGACCGGATCAGTTCGACGACCTCGTCGCGCTGGTGGCGTTATTCCGGCCCGGCCCACTGCAGTCGGGTATGGTGGATGACTTCATTATCCGCAAGCAAGCAACGAACAAAGCTGACATCGATTATCTTCACCCGGAGCTAAAACCGGTTCTCGAAGAAACCTACGGCGTCATTCTGTATCAGGAGCAGGTGATGCAGATTGCGCAGGTGCTGGCAGGCTATACTCTCGGCGGTGCCGACTTGTTGCGGCGTGCGATGGGTAAGAAGAAAGCCGAAGAAATGGCCGAGCAGCGCGAGATCTTCGTGACTGGTGCAACGGCACGTGGTGTTGCTGAGAAAACGGCGACTCGTATCTTCGACCTGATGGAGAAGTTCGCCGGGTACGGCTTCAACAAATCGCACTCCGCCGCTTATGCTGTTCTGTCATACCAGACGGCGTATCTCAAAGCGCATTATCCAGCGGCATTCATGGCCGCTGTCATGAGTGCTGACTTGCATAACACCGATCGCCTTGTGACGCTGAAAGACGATTGTCGCCAGTTGAAACTTAAGTTGCTGGCACCGGATATCAATACTTCGAGCTATCACTTTAGCGTGCCGAATGAGACGACGATCCTGTACGGTCTTGGTGCGATCAAAGGCGTCGGCCACGCCGCGGTTGAATCATTAATCGCGGAACGTGAGAAGAACGGGCCTTACAAGAGCCTCAATGAGTTCTGCCGCCGCGTTGACCACGACAAAATCAATCGGCGCGCGCTGGGGGCGATGGTCAAGTCAGGCGCTATGGATTGTTTCGGTGAGTCCCGGCGCGGCATGATGCAGCAGGTTCCAGAGGCGCTTAAAAGCGCAGATCAGGAAGCGAAAGCCGCGGCCGCGGGGCAGAACGATATGTTCGGGCTCGCCGAACCGGCTGCCGAGGTTATCGAGAACAAGCCGCCGCCAGTGGCCGAGTGGCAGGAACGATTGTTGCTCAATAACGAGAAGGAAGCGCTTGGGCTGTACCTGACCGGGCACCCGTTTGATGCCGTGCGTAACGATGCGCGCCACATAGCCGACGGCAGGCTGGGTGATGTCACGGCGGAACCGGCACCGCAGACAAACAAAGGCGCACGCAAGTACGCACAGGCGAAACGCGAGGCAACGGTTGCCGGACTGATTGTCGATGTACGCAAGCGTGGCAATCGTGTCAGCGTCGTTCTCGACGATGACACGGCGCGTATGGAAGTCAGCCTGTTCAGTGAAGCATTTCAGGAGTTTCGCCACTTGCTGGTGAAGGATGAGATCGTGGTGGTTACCGGCGGATTGCGTTACGACGACTTCATCGGTAGCTGGACCGTCAACGTGAAGAATGTGCTGCATATCGATCGCGTTATCGAGTCTCGCGCGAAAAGCATGGTTCTCAGCCTCGCACCGAACGGGCAGGGAGAAAATCTGCTGGTTAAACTGCACGATCTGCTACTGCCGTTTCGCGAGGGCAATTGCGACGTTTCAGTGCGATATATCGGCGAAAACGCCGCAGCCAGACTGTCACTGGGGCCGGAGTGGGCGGTACGACCAAGTCGCGAATTACGCGATAAGTTGACGGAATTGCTCGGCAATAATAATGTCCGCCTTCTATATGCGCCCGGGCGCGAACTGAACTGACGCAGGAGCGGCCTTAAGGCCGCGATTCCTTATGGATTTGAAATTTCTGGATTTTGAGCAACCGATCGCCGAGTTGGAAGCGAAGATCGATGAGCTGCGCTACGTCGGTGATGATTCCGAGATCAACATCAATGAGGAAGTTGCACGCCTCAAGGACAAGAGTGAGTCACAGACGAAAAATATTTTCGCCAAGCTCTCACCCTGGCAGGTGGCGCGTGTCGCGCGGCACGAATCGCGACCATACACGCAAGACTATCTCGACATAATTGCACCGGATTTTCAGGAATTGCACGGTGATCGTATGTACGCCGATGATCCGGCGATTGTTGGCGGCATTGGTCGGATTGATGGTAAGGCGGTGATGTTCATTGGGCATCAGAAGGGCCGCGATACCAAAGAGCGTGTGCGCCGCAATTACGGCATGCCAAAGCCCGAGGGCTACCGCAAAGCGCAACGCCTGATGCGCATGGCCGAGAAGTTTTCCATGCCGGTCGTGACATTCATCGACACGCCGGGCGCCTATCCCGGTGTCGGCGCCGAAGAACGCGGTCAAAGTGAAGCGATTGCCCGCAGTTTGTACATGATGGCCGGGTTAAAAACACCGATTATCAGTGTCGTGATTGGCGAGGGTGGATCTGGAGGTGCACTGGCTATTGGCGTTGGCGACAAGTTGCTGATGCTGCAATACAGCATTTATTCAGTGATCTCGCCGGAAGGTTGTGCGACCATTTTGTGGAAAAGTGCGGAAAAAGCGGAAGATGCTGCTGAGGCGATGCGCATTACTGCGACTAGCCTGAATGAATTCGGACTGGTCGACGATGTGTTGCCCGAACCGCTGGGAGGAGCGCACCGCAATCCCAAAGCCATGGCGGAAGTTATTCGCAACGCGTTACTGAGTGGCCTGGATGAGTTGGCCCAGCTGTCGACCGATCAGCTGCTTGAGAGACGTCAGCAGCGACTCGCGAGCTTCGGCCAGTTCAAAGAGGCGTGAACTTTGGTCCCGCGATTCTCGCGGAACACCTGAAAAAACTTGAAAATACAGCGGGTCAACCTGCCCGTTACGTTATTGCTTTCAGTGGTGGACTGGATTCGACGGTCCTCGCCCACGCGCTTGCTCAATATTCTGATGTGCCGGTGCTCGCGATTCATATCGATCATGCATTGCAGACGGACTCTGCCGACTGGAGTGAGCATTGCGCGCAAATTGCCGCGGCACTCGAGATCGAATTCCGGTCACTGCGTGTGGACGTGCAGCTTGAGTCCGGCAAAGGCCCCGAGGCATCCGCAAGGGATGCGCGATATACGGCTTTGCACGCAGAGTTAAACAACGACGATTGGCTGCTAAGTGCGCATCATCGTGAAGATCAGGCCGAAACCTTATTACTGAACCTGATTCGCGGTAGCGGTCCTGCCGGCGTCGCGGGAATCGGCAATATTCGGCGTTTCGGTCCCGGTTGGCTGGTACGTCCCATGTTGAACATTGATCGGGCAGATATCCTGAAGTACGCAAGCGACCAGGGCCTGCGTTGGATCGAAGATCCGTCAAACACCGATCGTCGCTTCGATCGAAATTTTCTGCGGCACGAGGTACTGCCTCGACTAAAGTCGCGCTGGCCTGATATCGCGACACGCTTGCAGCGTAGCGCAGGTCATGCCGGCGAAGCGTCGCAACTGCTTGTCGATCTGGCCGCGATCGATCTTGAAACCCTGGGTTCCCGTGCAGCACGTTTGCCAATAGACGGGCTATCGGATTTGACAGCGGCGCGACAACGTAATGTCATTCGATTCGCATTGCGCGATCTCGGACTCTCAACGCCGACGGCCATGCAACTCGAGCGCATCTTAAATGAGGTGATTCCTGCGCGTGTCGATGCGCAACCGCTCGTGACCTGGCCTGGTGCATCGGTTCGGCGCTATCGAAACGGGCTCTATCTTTTGCCGGAAACGCTGGCAGACGCTATCGAATCAACGCCGTTATCGGGTGAAGAACTGGAACTTGGTGTCGGCCTCGGCACGCTGCACTTCGAGTCAGGCGCTGATATTGGCATCTCTCCTGAACTGTTTGGTGACGGCTTGACGATTAAACCGCGGATCGGTGGCGAGGAATTTCAGCCGCAAGGTCAAACACATACACGCAAACTGAAGAAACTACTTCAAGAAGCGGGTGTCGTGCCCTGGATGCGCGATCGACTGCCGCTCGTTTATTCGGGCGAGCGCCTGGTCGCCGTTGGCGATCTTTGGCTGGCCGAGAATTCAGTCGCGCGACCCGGCGTCGCTGTGCGCTGGACTGGTCGTCCCGCATTGCATTAATAGTACTCCTTGACGGAGTGCTGGGCCGCCTGATAACGTTTAACACCGTCTCTAGTCCAACGACGGTGCGGAATTCGAAGGGTTGGAAGAAAGCATCCTGCTTTTGCTCCAGCCCTTTCTTGTTTCTCGATCACAGCAAATCGTTGAACTATGGCAATGAGCCTTAAATCACGGATTCACACATGACATCGTATGTTTTTATCACCGGCGGTGTGGTTTCCTCACTGGGGAAGGGAATCACCTCGGCTTGCCTTGGCGCCATACTCGAAGCGCGCGGATTGACGATCAGCATGATCAAGCTCGATCCTTACATCAACGTCGATCCCGGCACGATGAGCCCGTTTCAGCATGGCGAAGTGTTTGTCACACAGGATGGCACTGAGACCGATCTCGATCTGGGGCACTACGAGCGTTTCGTGCGCACCGCCAAAGGTGGACGGCACAGTAACTACACGACCGGTCGCATTTACGAGAGCGTCATCGCCAAAGAACGTCGTGGTGACTATCTGGGCGCGACTGTGCAGGTTATCCCGCACATCACGGACGAGATAAAGCAGGGCGTGAAAAAAGGCGCTGGCGATGCCGACATCTGCCTGGTCGAGATCGGCGGCACCGTTGGTGATATCGAGTCGCTGCCGTTTCTTGAGGCGATTCGTCAGATGGGCATTGAACTCGGACACGATCGAGTTGTTTACGTGCACCTGACACTGGTGCCGTACATTCCGACTTCGTCGGAGATCAAAACCAAGCCCACACAGCACTCGGTGAAAGAACTTCGCTCGATCGGTATTCAGCCCGACATTCTGGTGTGTCGTTCTGAAAAGCCGTTGCCGGATGACGAGCGTCGCAAGATTGCATTGTTCACGAATGTGCAGGAGAAAGCCGTCATCTCAGCATGGGATGCCGATGATCTCTACAAAATTCCGGCGATGATGCATGATCAGGGGTTCGACGACATTGTCGCAAGACAGCTTGGTTTGGACTTACCGGCGGCCGACTTGCACGAGTGGGAAGCCATTGTTGATGCGAAGCAAAACCCGTCTGCTGAAGTGAACGTGGCTATGGTGGGCAAGTATATGAATCTCAAGGATTCGTATATTTCGCTGGTCGAAGCGTTGCAGCATGGCGGAATTCATACTCATACCCGCGTCAATATTCACTATATCGAGTCACGGGATATTGAGGAGCAGGGCGTTGATTGCCTGCGTGATATGGATGGCATTGTGGTTCCCGGTGGCTTCGGCGATCGCGGTATTGAAGGTAAAATCGATGCGGTCCGCTTCGCGCGCGAGAATGGCATTCCGTACCTCGGAATTTGCCTCGGAATGCAGGTTGCTGTGATTGAAGCAGCGCGTAACCTGGCGGGGCTTAAGGGTGCCATGAGCACCGAATTCGACAAGAAGACGCCACACCCGGTCGTTGCACTCATAACGGAGTGGCAGGACCAGACCGGCGACACAGAGGAGCGCGACGAACAATCCGATATGGGTGGCACCATGCGGCTCGGCGCGCAGGCAGTAGCATTGCAGGAAGGCACGTTGGCGGCAACGAGTTACGGCGCTACGGAAATCGAAGAGCGTCACCGGCACCGCTACGAAGTGAATAATAATTATCGAGACCAGTTGTCAGCAGCCGGGCTCGTGTTTTCAGGATTGTCGGTTGATGATCTGGTTGAAATGGTTGAGCTACCCGGCCATCCGTTTTTCCTCGCCAGCCAGTTCCATCCGGAATTCACCTCGAATCCGCGTGACGGACACCCGTTGTTCAAGAGCTTCATCAGTGCAGCGCGAGAACACAGCGCAGGCGAATTGCCCAAGGCCAAAGAAGCATGAATCTCTGCGGATTTTCGGTTGGCAATGATCAGCCTCTATTCCTGATTGCCGGTACCTGTGTCGTCGAGAGTGAGCAGATGACGCTCGACACAGCCGGTACGCTAAAGGAAATCTGTGCGGATCTGGGCCTGCCATTTATTTACAAATCGTCATTCGATAAGGCAAATCGCAGTTCACGTGATGGATTTCGCGGCCCCGGCATGGAAGAAGGACTGCGCATACTGAGCGAAGTAAAGAAACAGCTCGCCCTGCCAATCCTGACCGACGTCCACGAAGACACGCCGATGGACGAGGTCGCTGACGTGGTTGATGTTTTGCAAACCCCCGCGTTTTTGTGTCGGCAAACAAACTTCATACTGCGTACTGCCGCAACCGGTTTGCCGGTGAACATCAAGAAAGGCCAGTTCCTGTCGCCGTGGGAAATGCAGAATGTTGTCGATAAGGCAAAGTCCACGGGCAACAACGACATCATGGTTTGCGAGCGCGGCTTCAGTTTCGGTTACAACAACCTGGTCTCAGACATGCGCAGCCTCGCTGTAATGCGCGGCACCGGTGCGCCGGTCGTGTTCGACGCGACGCATTCCGTACAGCAACCTGGCGGTCTTGGATCGTCATCTGGTGGCCGACGCGAATTCATCCCTGTGCTAGCTCGTGCCGCCGCAGCGGCAGGTGTGGCGGGATTTTTCATGGAGACGCACCCGGATCCCGCGAAAGCGCTCAGCGACGGACCGAACGCGTGGCCTCTCGACAAAATGAAACAACTTCTTGAAACGCTGATGTCGATCGACAGCAGTGTCAAACAAAGTGCTTACCTCGAAGCAGACTACGGTCTCGGGGTTCCAGACTCGCCAGAAAACAGGTAACAACTATGATCAATATCAGCGAAATTCGTGGTCGAGAGATTCTCGACTCACGCGGCAATCCCACTGTGGAAGCAGACGTTACATTGGCAGATGGCAGCAGCGGGCGTGCAGGCGTTCCGTCAGGTGCATCGACGGGTACCCGTGAAGCCGTGGAATTGCGGGATGGCGACAAATCCCGCTACCTTGGCAAAGGTGTGCAAAAAGCCGTTGGCAACGTGAACGGCGCTCTGCGTGATGCGCTGCTTGGTACTGATTTTGCGGATCAGCGTGCGATTGACCAGTGCATGATCGATCTTGATGGTACGGACAACAAGGGACGCCTCGGCGCGAATGCGTTGCTCGCCGTTTCACTGGCCGTGGCGAAATCGGAGGCCGCGTCGAAAGGTCTCTCATTGTTCCGTCACCTCGGTGACAGCACAATGATGCCGGTACCGATGATGAACATCATTAATGGTGGTGCGCATGCGAATAACAGTGTCGACATACAGGAGTTCATGATACTTCCGGTTGGCGCGCCTACGTTTACGGAGGCGCTGCGCTACGGAGCAGAGATATTCCACAGCCTTAAGAGCGTATTGAACCGTCAGGGACTTAATACTGCTGTTGGCGACGAGGGTGGTTTTGCGCCGGACCTGCCATCGAATCGTGCCGCGCTCGATATCATCATGACTGCCATCGAGAGAGCTGGTTTCAAAGCAGGTGACGATATCCTGCTGGGTCTCGATGTCGCCAGTTCCGAGTTCTACGAAGACGGTGTTTACGACCTGGAGTCGGAAGGCCGACAGTTCGATGCAGCCGGATTCAGCGCATATCTGGCTGAATTAGCCGATGCCTATCCCATTATTTCGATCGAAGATGGCATGGATGAGAGCGACTGGGAGGGTTGGCGCATACTCACAGACGCCTTGGGTGGCCGTGTCCAGCTCGTCGGTGACGATCTGTTTGTCACCAATACGTCAATTCTACGTCGCGGCATAGACGAAAAAATTGCCAATTCGATATTGATAAAACCTAACCAAATCGGTACCTTAAGCGAAACTCTTGATGCGATTACTATGGCTGATGGCGCAGGGTTTAGCGCGGTAATCTCGCACCGCTCGGGGGAGACCTCGGACAGTACGATTGCCGACATC
>JAJFKQ010000246.1 GCA_021773155.1 Woeseiaceae bacterium
AAGGCGTCTCGACCTTCCGTTGGTTGCGTGACGGAGTCCCGATTGCGACGACGTTAACCTACACGGTGCTTGCGGCGGACCAGGGCACCACACTGATCTTTGAAGTGACGCCGATTGCCGCGACGGGTGCAAACCCGGGCGTAGCGGTTGCCAGCACGGGCGTGCCGATTACCCCCAACGCGGTACCGACAGCGACGGCGGTATCGATTTCCGGCACTCCGGCATTGGGTGAGCTGCTCACCGGTCTTTATACCTACGGCGACGTGGACGGTGACGCCGAAGGCGTCTCGACCTTCCGTTGGTTGCGTGACGGAGTCCCGATTGCGACGACGTTAACCTACACGGTGCTTGCGGCGGACCAGGGCACCACACTGATCTTTGAAGTGACGCCGATTGCCGCGACGGGTGCAAACCCGGGCCTAGCGGTTGCCAGCACGGGCGTGCCGATTACCCCCAACGCGGTTCCGACAGCGACGCTTGTCATCATCACCGGTTTACCGGAGACGGGACAGGATCTGCTCGGCGTTTATACCTACGGTGATGTCGATGGCGATCTGGAAGGGACCTCGACCTTCCGCTGGCTGCGAGATGGTTCTCCTATTGCAGGGGCAACAGCTACGACCTATGGGGTGACAAGCTCTGACAAGGATGCATCACTGGAATTTGAAGTAACGCCTGTTGCCGTAACTGGTGCATCACCAGGGGTTCCTGTCTTGAGTGTAGCGGTCGTCGTTGGCGATGTTGTCCCCATAATTACCGGCCAGCAAATCGTATCGATCCCGGAGGATACCGACTTGCTGATGACGCTTGACATGCTGACCGTCTCAGACCTGGATAACGTCTATCCGGACGATTTCACCCTGACGGTTCAGGACGGCGTCGATTACACCCGGGTCGGCAACACCATTACCCCGCTTCTGGACTTTAATGGTGATCTTAGCGTGCCAGTCACGGTAAATGACGGCGCTAATGAAAGTGCTGTATTTAACGTCCTTGTTTCGGTAACGGCGGTCAATGACCAGCCCGTGATTACGGGCCAGCCGGCCCTGAGTACGCCGGAAGATGCGTCTCTGACGGTTCTTATTGCGGATCTAACCTCATTCGTATTCGATCCGGACAATATTTTTCCAGACGACTTTGTGTTGTTGCTGCAAGACGGTGTGAATTACACACGGGTCGACAACACGATAACGCCGGATGCCAACTTCAACGGCGATTTGACGGTACTCGCGACAGTGACCGATAACAGCGGCGAATTGAACGCGACCAGCGCCGCTTTTCCGTTGACGGTCAATGTTGGCCCGGTAAATGATGAACCTTTAGTCGATACTCTCATTGCAGGTCAGGTCGCTATCGAAGGGACTGCGTTCAGCCTGGACGTTTCTACCAATTTCACAGACGCAGACAATGATGTGCTTTCATTCACGGCGAGTGGCTTGCCCGCCAGCGGCAATCTGAGCTTCGATCCTGTTACCGGCATATTCTCCGGGACGCCGCGTGTCGAAGACGCTCGAGATAACGATCCTTACATCATTATCGTTACTGCTTCCGATGGCCAGCCGGGTTCGATTCCGGCACAGACCGAATTTGAGCTAAATATATCGGCGCTCGATCGCGCCAATGTATCGCTTGATATCAGTGTTGCGCCGGATCCCGCAATGCTAAACGATGAATTGAATTGGACGTTGACGGCACGAAATGCTGTTGGTCCTCAGGCCGCGACCAACATCGAACTCACAGGTAGCTTCGTTGGCTCAGGTCTGGCTATATCGTCAACAGGTAGCTGTACGATTCAAGCCGCTGTCGGTCAAGTCAGTGATTTCGTCTGCGCATTGGGAGGTCTTCCTGTCGGAGGATCCGCAACGGTTGTTTTCACGACGACAACAAGCGCCCCGGGTGATGTCGTTATCTTCGCATCAGCCGCAAGTACGGACGCAGTCCCCATCGATCCGAACATTGCTGATAACTCCAGTCAGATTGCGGTTGGCGTCGCAGAGGCGTTCAGTCTCGGCGCAGTCCAGGTGCTCGGTAACGCCGAGGTCCGCTCAATAGCCGCAGGAGACATTGATGGCGATGGTGCGGTCGATTTGGTCGCCGGAACGGCGGCCGGGCAGTCAATACAGATTTACCTGAGTAGCGGCTTTCGCGATTTCGTGACGGCGGCGATTGCACTACCCGACAATGCGTCCAATGAGGGCATCGGTGTCGCTGACTTTGACAGGAATGGCACATTGGACCTGGTCGTCGCGAACGGTGGTGGTCAGGCAGATATTGTCTACAGCAATGACGGCGTAGGGAACTTTACTGTCATGGCGACGTTGGGGCTAACGTTTAGCCAGGATGTCGCTGTCGGTGATTTTGATAACGATGGATTTCTCGATATCGTATTCGCCACGATTCTAGGCAATCCGGTCTACCTCGGCGACGGATTCGGAGGTTTTGCACTCCACGAGACGCTCGGCAATGCAAATAGCCATTCGGTCGCTGTGGCGAAATTGAACAGCGATGCACGGGATGACATCGTTTTCGCCAATACAGGCAGTGACAGCCAGATCTGGATCAAGAACCCCGGTGCCGGATTTACTCAAGGCGATAATCTGGCAATCGGAGATGCGGCGGCGGTCACCGTTGGCGAATTTGGCGGGGACCTGAGGCCGGATCTTGCGTTTGGCAGGGTTTCATCCGGAGCCGGAGATCTGCCGGCAAATCCCGTGCTCATCAATGATGGCGCTGGTGGGTTTGGTACCGCGTTTGCAGTATTGGGCACGTCGTCAACCAACGACATTCATGCCGGGGATGTAAATACAGATGGGCTGACTGACCTCGTATTCATCAATTCCAGCGGTGTGCACCAGATTTGGACTGCCACAGGCACCGGATTCGAGTTGCATCGCGAGCAGATCGTGGAGTCCG